>JBKPPN010000001.1:0-6995 GCA_046733575.1 Candidatus Methylomirabilota bacterium
AAGGCGGCGCTGGAGAGCCTCGTGCGCACGCTCGCCCTCGAGCTGGGGCCGCGCGGGATCACGGTCAACGGCGTCAGTCCCGGCTTCATCGAGACGGACTCGTCGCGACTCTACATGACGTCGCTCGGCCGCGACTGGGCCGACGCCGTCGCCGCCATCACGGCCATGACGCCCGTGCGCCGCACCGGGACCGTGGACGACGTCGCGGCCCTCGTCGCCTACCTCGTCTCCGACGCGGCGGGATTCCTCACCGGGCAGACCGTCGTCATCGACGGCGGCATCACCATCGTCTCGCCGCTCACCCGCCTCGTGGACGAGACGCCACGCGGGTGACCGCGACGCGACGGGAGCCGGCTAGCGCAGACGCAGAACGTTGAACGTCGGCACCGGCTTCAGGAGGCCCTTCAGCGTGAGCGTGCCGACTTCCTCCGCCTCGACGAGGTCCTCGACGAGCGCGGCCACGCGGGACGTCACGAGAATCTGCGCCGCGCGCGCCTCCCCGCACAGGCGCGCGGCGAGGTTCGTCACGGTGCCGATGGCGCCGTAGTCCCAGCGTCCTTCGAAGCCGATGGCGCCGATGGTGGCATAGCCCTGCGCGATGCCCACACCGAGTCCCAGGTCGTGGCCGCGACGGCGCCAGGCCCGGCTCAGCTCGTCGACGCGCTCCCGCATGGCGACGGCCATGCGCACCGCGCGCTCCGCGGGATTGTCGACGGGCACCGGGTCGTTGAAGAAGATCATCATGCCGTCGCCCGTGAAGCGCTCCAGCGTGCCGTCGTGCTCGACGATCAGCTGCCCCATGGCGGCGTGATACTCGCGCAGCACGCCCATCACCTCTTCCGGCTCGGCCGTCTCGGCGAACGCGGTGAAGCCGCGCAGGTCGAGGAACACGACGGTGATCTCGCGCCGGTGCGTCTTGAGCGGATCGTCCGCGCCGCCCGACACGATGGCCTCTGCGAGCTGGGGCGAGAAGAAGCGTTTCAGGCGACCGAGTCGCTCGAGCTGCGTCACCTGCTCCTCGACGCGCCGCTCCAGCGTGCGATTCATGTCCGCGAGCTGGTCGTGCAGCGACTTCACGCGCAGGAGCGATCGGACGCGCGCGAGCAGCTCCGCCTGGTTGATCGGCTTGCTGAGGAAGTCGTCGGCCCCGGCCTCGATGCCCTTGACGCGCTCGTTGGCGGGATCGAGTGCGGTCACCATGACGACGGGCAGCGTCGCCGTGGCGGGCGCCTCGCGAATCTTGCGGCAGACGTCGTAGCCGTTCATGTCCGGCATCATCACGTCGAGGAGCACGATGTCCGGCTGCTCCGCGGCGATCCGCTCCAGCGCTTCCTTGCCCCCGCCCGCCGTGAGCACCGAGTAGCCCTTGAAGGTCAGGAGATCGGCGAGGAGCTTGACGTTGCGCTCCGTGTCGTCGACGACGAGAACCCTGGCCGCCGCCGTCATCGCGCTTCCAGCAGCCGTCGGATGGTCTCGAGCAACTCCTTCACGCTGATCGGCTTGGGCTGATAGGCGTCGAACCCCGCCGCCATGATCTTCTGGCGATCCTGCGACATCACCGACGCCGTCACCGCCACCACGGGGATGGTGCGCGTGCGATCGTCGGCGCGGAGCTGGCCGAGCGCGGTGATGCCGTCGATGCCCGGCAGCTGGATGTCCATCAGCACGAGCGCGGGGAGGCGCTCCTTGGCCAGTCGCACGCCGTCCTCGCCCGTCTCGGCCTCGATGGTCTCGTAGCCCTTGAACTGGAGGGTGTCGCGCACCAGCTTGCGGTTGCGCTCGTTGTCCTCGACGATCAGGATCCGTTCGTTGGCCATTCTCGCACCGGGAGGGTGAAGGTGAAGGTGGAGCCCTGGCCGGGCGTGCTCTCCACCGTGATGGTGCCGCCGTGGAGCTCCACGAACTTCTTCGTGAGCGCGAGCCCCAGTCCCGTGCCCTCGCGCTTGCGCGCGTAGTCCGTGCCCACCTGGCGGAATTCCTCGAACACCGTCGTCTGGTCCTCGGTCGAGATCCCGATGCCGGTGTCGGCGACGGCGACCTCGATCATGCCGTCCCGGGGCGCGGCGCGCACGGTGACGTGGCCGCTCTCCGGCGTGAACTTCACCGCGTTGGAGAGCAGGTTCACGAGGATCTGCTTGAACTTCCGCTCGTCCCCCGCGAAGTCGCCCAGCCGCTCGTCGACGACGTGCTCGAGCTTGATCCCGTGCGCCTCGGCGCGCCCGCGCACGAGCGTGAGCGCGTTGTCGATGGCCTGCGGGATGTCGAAGCGGGAAAGCTCCAGCTCCATGCGTCCCGCCTCGACCTTGGAGAGGTCGAGGATGTCGTTGATGAGCGAGAGGAGGTGGCGGCCGGAATCGTAGATGTCGTGCAGGTACTCCGCCTGCTTCTCGTTGAGCTCTCCGAACATCTGGTCCACCAGGACCTCGGAGAACCCGATGATGGCGTTGAGCGGCGTGCGCAGCTCGTGGGACATGTTGGCGAGGAACTCCGACTTGTGGCGATTGGCCACCTCGAGCTGACGGCTCTTCTCCTCGATCTCGCGGAACAGCCGGGCGTTCTGGATGGCGAGGGCCGACTGCGTGGCGAAGGTCGTGACGAGGTCGATGACGCGGGCGGGAAACTCCCCCGGCGTCTTCCGACTCACCACGAGCCCGCCCACGATGTGATCCTCGCTGACGAGCGGCACGGCGAGGAGCGCGCGGTAGCCCGCGGCGAGGAGCGTGTCGCGCAGCGGGCTCTGGTAGGCGGCGGTGTCCAGGATGTCGGGAATCTGCACGGGCTGTCGCGTGTCGGCGAGACGCCCGATCGCGCCCTCACCGCGGCGCAGCGGCATGACGCGCGCGGCGCCGTGCTCCAGGCGGTCGAAGTTGATCGACGCCCGCGGGTGGAAGAGACCCTCCGCCGCGTCGTACTCGTAGATAGAGCAGCCGTCGCCGCCCGTGAGCTCCCGCGCCCGCGCCACGACCGTCTGCAGCACGGTGTCGAGATCGAGCGTGGCGCCCACGGCCTGACCGACGTCGGCGAGCGCCTTCAGCTCGTCCACGGAGCGCCCGAGCTCGGTGGTGCGCTGCTGCAGCTCCGTGAACAGCCGCACGTTCTCGATGGCGATGACGGCCTGGTCGGCGAAGGTCTTCACCAGCGCGATCTGCTTGTCCGTGAACGGCCGCACCTCGAGACGGCGGATGTTGACCACGCCGATCACCGCGTCGTCGCGCATGAACGGCACGGCCAGCACGGTCCGGAACCCGCTTCCCTGCTGCAGCCGCGCCGCCTCCAGGTACTCGCCGCGCGCGAAGGCGGCCGTGATGTCCTCGATGTGCACGGCGCGACGTTCCATGATCGCCCGGCCCGTCGGCGTGTCGGGCGTGACGGGACGACGGTCGCTCACCGTCGGGATCCCACCGAAGTGCGCGACTCGATGCATGACGTCGCCCTCGACCTGCATCACGAGCGCGTCCGCCGCGTCGCAGAGGCGCGCCGCGCTCTCCGCCACCGCATCCAGCACGGGCTGCGCGTCGGTGGGTGAGCGCGAGATGACGCCGAGGATCTCCGCGGTGGCCGTCTGCTGCTCCAGGGCCTCGCTCAGCTCGCGGGTGCGCTCCTCGACCTTGCGCTCCAGGCCCGCGTACGACTCCGCGAGCTGCGCGCCCATGCTGTTGAACTGCTCGGCAAGCGCCTGGAGCTCGTCGCCGGTGCGCACGTCGATCGTGCTGGTGAGGGCACCGCCTCCGATCTTCGCCGCGCCCGCCTGCAGCGCGCGGATCGGATGGACCATGCGACGCGCCAGCGCCAGGCTGGCCACGACGGCGAGCACGACGCCGAGGACGAGGAGAAGCACGGTGCGCGCGATCGAGTCGCGGATCGGCGCGAGCGCCTCGTCCAGCGCCTGCTCGACGAACACCGACCACCGCAGCGGTCCGATCACCGCATACGAGGTCAGCACGCGACGGCCCGCGATGTCGGTGGCGATGGCGTCGCCCTGCGGCGCGCCCATCGGACGCGGCCCCGCCATGGCCGCGCGCACCTGCGGCAGCGACGCGAACGACGTCTTCTGCAGCACGAGGCTGATGTCGGGGTGGGCAATCAGCGCGCCCTGCCCGTCCACCGCGTACGCGTGCCCCGTCTTGCCCACCCGGATCTGCGAGACCACGTCCCAGATGAACTTCAGGTTGACCTCGACCACGGTGACGCCCGCGTCGGACGACGTGCCCGCCATGGCGAGCGTCATGTACGGCTCGGACTCCTTGCGGAAGTACACGGGCCCGTAGTACGGCCGACCGGCGCGCGCGGTGACGAAGCGCGGATCCTTGGAGTAATCGGTCTGGCTGCCCACGACGTCCATCGCGAGCCGCGAGACGCGCAGCTGCTCCCTGCCGTTGCCGTCGAGGTGGCTGATCTCGGTGATGGCGGGGACCTGCCGCAGCAGACGCAAGGAGTCGAAGCGACGCTGCTCCAGGGCGGCGCCCGGCGCGACCAGGAGCGGCTGCGTCGTCCAGCCGATCTGGTGCTCGATCTCCTTGATGAAGGCCTCGATGCGGGCCGCGGCGCCGAGCGCCTTCTCGCGCTGGACCGCCACCAGCGCGTCGAGGTTCTCGTGGTACGAGAAGTACACCTCGACCACGCTGCTGGTGAGGAGCGCGACCGTGACGAGCCCGGCGATGATGACCACGTACTTCCGGAAGAGACGTCCGCGCGGACGTGTCATCGCCGCCGTAGCCATCGGCCTACCGTACCATTTCGGCCGCGCCCGGACCCCACATCCGCATGCCGAGCGCCCGATAGGTGGCCAGCGCGGTGGCGCGGTGCTCGCGCGCCGTCTCGCCCGTCGTCACGCGAGAGAGACCGAGATGGGCATGCGCGCTCAGGGGTCGCATGCCGAGAGCGGACGCCCGCGCGAGGGCGTCGCGGTAGCCGGCCCGGGCGCGGGCGGCGTCTCCCCGTCGCTCCGACACCGCGGCCTGCAGGCGCAGGCCCCACCCCTCTGCCCCGCGCTGCCCCCGGGCCCCGGCGAGCGCCAAGGCTTCGGCCGCGTGCGCCTCCGCCTCGTCGATCCGTCCCGCCATGAGCAAGGCGTCGCCGAGCCAGGTGACGCGCAGGGCGTGTTCGGCGAGCACACGCGTGGGGCGCAGCAGCCCGACCGCCTCCTCCAGCAACGGCAGCGCGCTCGCCACGTCGCCCGCCAACGCGTGGACGTAGCCCAGGTACGACGCGAACGAGCGAGATAGAGCTGAACGTGACCGGCACGGCAGACGGACAGCATGCGCTCGAGGAGCACACGCGCGCGGCCGACGTCGCCGCGATGGACGAGGACACTGGCGAGTCCCCGCGCCGCGGCGAGCACACCGAGCGTGGGCCCCAGCGACTCGGCGATACCGAGCGCCTGCTCCGCGACGGTCGTGGCCTCGTCGAAGTCGCCCACCTCGGCCAGGCACCACGCGAGATAGCTGCGGGACGTGATGGCGGGCGGGTTCACGAGACCGAGGCGCGCACGCGCGAGGTCGCCGGTGAGCGCCGCGATCGTTCGCCGGAACGCGGCGATGCCAGCCGCGTAGTCACCCGTCGAGTACGCGGCCAGGCCGAGGTGGTGTCCGGCCACGATGGCGAGCGTCGTGTCCCCGGCGGCATCGGCCAGCGCGAGGGCGCGCCGTCCCTCGCGCGCGGCGTCGGCCGGCTCGCCGCGAAGCCAGTGATGGAAGGCGAGCGCGTCGACCACGCGTCCGAGCCGACCCGGATCATCGATCTCGCCGGCGAGCGATTCGGCCTCGAGGAGCAGCGCCAGGACGCGGCATTCATCGCCGAGGGGAAGCAGCGCGGCGCGAAGCTCCAGCCTGATGTCGACCGCCGTCTGGATGAGGCCCCGGTCGTGCGAGCGGCCGAGGGCGCGGAGCGCCTCGTCGAGACGCGCAGCGGCCGTCGCGTGATCGCCGCGCGCGAGGGCGTCGACGCCGGCGCGCCGGAGCGCGTCGACGGACGTCATCGTCCGCGAGCCACCGCGAAGGCTCAGCGGCCCCGGAACACGGGCGCGCGCTTCTCGAAGAACGCCTGGCGCGCCTCCACCGCGTCCTCCGTCTGGAAGGCGCGACGGATGTTCGCGAGCTCGTAGCGCACGTGGCCCTCTACATCGATCGCGGTGGCGCGCGCGACGGCGCGCTTGGTGAGTCGCGCCGCGATGGGCGCCCGCTCCGCCAGCATCGCGCAGTACTCGGCGAGGCGGGCCGGAAACCGATCGTCCGGCACGACCTCTCCCACCGCGCCGAGCCGGAGCGCTTCCTCGGCGTCCATCGTGCGGTTCTCGAGCAAGAACCGCATGGCCGCCTCGTACCCGATGGCCTGCGGCAACGTCCACGTCAGCCCGCCGTCCGGTGAGGCGCCGATGCGCGGATAACCCGCAACGAGGCGCAAGCTCGCCGCGCCGAGACGGATGTCGGCCGCCATGGCGAGGGACAGCCCGGCGCCTGCGGCGACACCGTTGATCCCCGCCACGATGGGCTTGTCGCACATGTGACGGAAGACGAGAGGGAACCGGCCGACCCACGAGACGTCGTCCATGACGCGCTCCTGGGGCGTGAGGGGAGAGGCGTCTTCGCCGGGACCGCCGAGGTCGAGGCCGGAGCAGAACGCGTCGCCGCTGCCCGTGATTGCGATGACCCAGACGCCGTCGTCGTGCGCGGCCTGCTCGACCGCGGTCACGATGGCCCAGGCGAGCTGGTGGGAGAGCGCGTTCTTCTTTTCGGGCCGCGCGAGGACAAGGGTCCTCACGCGGCCCGCGTCACGAATCGTCAGTATGTCGCCCATGGGGAACCCCTCGGAGCAGGAGTTCCCCCGAGCGTAGCAGACTCAGCGCAGGCTCTGGACGGCAGCGATCCGGTCGCCCGTGGCCGGGTGCGTCGAGAAGAAGCCGCCACCACTGCCGCCCTCGGTCTGCTGCAGCCAGGTCAGCGTGTCCACCATGATCTGCTTGCCCGGCATCCCCGCGCGGTTGAGGATATCCACGC
>JBKPPN010000002.1:0-5585 GCA_046733575.1 Candidatus Methylomirabilota bacterium
TCCCAGTAGAAGTAGGTCCACGACTCGCCCCACAGCACCGAGCTGTAGTACGTGAGCGGGATGTGGAACGGCGCGCCCGTCGAGCCCGAGGTGGCGAAGCGCTGCAGGAAGAAGTCCGCGTCGATGGCGAGCGCGTCGCCGAAGGGCGGCGCGCCGGCCTGCGCGGCCAGCACGTCGGTCTTGTCGATGAAGGGCAGGCGCTTGACGAAGTCGTCCATGGTCTCGATCTGGTCCGGCGTGACCTTGTGCCGGTCCAGGAGAGCCCGGTACATCGGGCTGCACGCGTACGCGTAGCGAATGAGCACCTGCAGCTTCTTCAGGTGGAGCGCGTCGAGCTCGGCACGCGGCAGCGTCTGCGTGTAGGGATTCCAGAAGCGCTGCGTCTCGACGGCGGGCTTGAACAGCTTCACGACGTCCCGAGCTCCTGCCGGACCAGGCGCGTGCCGGCCACCATGGCGTTCAGCTTGGCGACGCCGAGGTGACGCGGCAGGCGCGCGAGCCCGCAGTCGGGATTGATCCACAGCTTCGCGGCAGAGACGTGATGCAGCAGGATGCGGATCCGCTGGGCCACCAGCTCCGGCGTCTCGACGTAGAACGACTTGAGGTCGATGACACCCGCGCCGAGCTCCTTGGCGCACCCGAACTCGCGCCAGAGCTCGCACTCCGCCATCTCGCGGTTGGCGAACTCGAAGACGAGCTGGTCGGCCGAGCCATCCATGATGGCGGGAAACAGCGAGCGGTACGAGCGATGGCTGAAGCTGAAGCCCTCGAGCGTGCCGAAGCAGACGTGGTGGTAGCGGCGCTCCACGCTCACGCCCTCGAAGCAGCGGTCGTAGAAGCGCACCAGAAGCTTGGGGTCCATCGAGAACGCCTGGTAGACGTCGTCGAGCTGCAGGTGGCGCGCGCCCGCCTCGGCCAGCGCGCGGAGCTCGAGGTTGATCAGCGTCGCGAGGTCGTCCGCGATCGCCACCCGATCCTTGTAGGGACCGCCCTTGCCGATCTGGGTCGCGAGCGTGAGCGGTCCCGGCAGCGTGATCTTGAAGGGCCGCGTGGTCGCGGTCTTGAGGTAGGCGAGCTCCTTCAGCGCGCCGAGCCCGTCGGGAGCGCCGATCTGCTCGACCGGCTCGTACCCGGTGTGGCCGTCGTAGGCGAGGATGCCGATCTTGCGACGGGGCGCGCGCGGCCGCAGCCCCGTGAAGTACTGGAAGATGGAGACGATGAAGCCCTGACGCCGCATCTCGCCGTCGGAGATGACATCGACGCCGGCGTGCTCCTGGTCGCGGATGGCCGTGTCGACGGCGTCGTTCTCGGTCTCCGTCACGTCCATCTCGCCGAACTCACCGGCCTCGATGCGCTCCCACGCCGCCCAGAGCCAGCTCGGGATCGCGTGACTGCCCACCACGCTCGTGGGCAGCAGCGGCAGCGTCACGCCGTTACTCCGCCGTCGTGAACTGACCGCGCTTCACGATCAGGGGCCACACCGGTCCCACGTTGACGCCGACCTCGTTCATGGTGATGACGCCGAGCAGCCCCTCGAAGTTCTTGAGGCCGGCCCAGCACTTGGCCAGACGGTCGCGGTCGGCCTCGAGGTCGTCGGGCTTGTTGGTGACTCCGCTTCCCTCGATGCAGGACTTCGCGATGAACATCTCGTCGTACATGGCCATGGCCGCCGCGTTGGGACGCTTGTTGCCGGAGCGCTCCAGGAACTTCTTGAGGAACGCCTGCACGCGGGGGACGGGCCGCTCGTTCCACGCGTAGGTCGCGGAGTACATCCCCTCCACGCTGTCGCCGCCGAGCGTGATCAGATCCGGCGTCGGCGTGGCCACCCCGCCGAGGATCGGTCCCTTGAAGCCCTGCTTGCGCGCCTCCTTGGTGACCAGGGCGGCCTCGCGCGACGCGGAGCCGAGGAACAGCATGTCGGGCTGCTTGGCGAGCGCGCGCGTGACCTGGGCGCTGAAATCGAGGTCGCCGCTCTGGAAGGTGATGGTGTCGAGCACCTGCACGCTGGCCTGCTGGAACATCGCCGGCATGACCTTCGTGGCCTCGGACGTCGAGATGGCGTCCGCGCTGTTGTAGATGACGACGACCTTGTGGACGTTCGCGTTGTTCTTGCGCAACGTCGTGAGCGCCGTGCTGAGCATCTTCGTCGCGCCGGGATTCATGAGGAAGGACCACGGCCGGCTCTTGTCGGTGAGACCGGGCGCCGCGGCGGTGGGCGAGATGATCGGGATCTTCAGCGAGGCCGCGAGGGGGAACATCACGCCCATGGCGGAGCTCGAGATCGAGCCGTGGATCTCGAGCACGCGATCGGTCTGCGCGAGCTTGCGAGTCAGCGTCACGGCCTCCTTGACGTCGCTCCGGTCGTCGGCGACCACGAGCTCGATGGGCAGCCCGCTCACGCCGCCCGCGGCGTTGATCTCCTCGGTGGCGATCTGCGCGCCGAGCAGCCCGTGCTGACCCCAGTCGATGAACAGGCCCGCGTTCGGCATGATGACGCCGATGCGCACCTTGTCGCCCGCGAGCTTCGCCGAGCCGGTCAGGGGGAGCAGCAGGGCGAGGGCCAGAACCAGCACGAGCACCCGACGAGTCATTCGGTTCTCTCCTTCAGGCGATGGCGAGGGCGAGCTGGTCGAGGTCCTTGACGTGCATCTGCGCGCCCATGCCCCAGCGGTCGATGGCGGCCATCACCTCGCGGAGCTTCTCCTCGGGATACGGCGCGTAGACGAAGCGCTCGCCCGGTCCCCACGTCTCCATGCGCCACGCGCGGTCCTGGAACTCCGGTGGAATCGACTTCCGCCAGAGGGGCAGATACTTCGGCAGATTGCGCGAGAGCGCCTGCTCCGCGCGGTCCAGGGCGGTGAAGTAACGGCGCAGCACGTCGCGATCCGTGTGCTCGTCGACCCACCACAGCGTGTTGAACTCGCCGTCCAGGACCTTGCGCAGGCCGAGCTCCTCCGCCATGTAGATCTGCGGATCGAGCAGGCTCGCGGCCTCGACCTCGCCCTTCAAGAGCGCGTCGAGTCGACGGCCGAACCCGCCCACGGGCGCGATCTTGATGTCCTCGAGCGGAAGGTAGCGCTCGAGGCGATACGGCACGTTGTAGTGACTGCCCGCCATGAGACCGACGGCGACGGGCACGCCGCGCAGGTCCTCGGGCCGGCGGATCGGCGAGTCGGGACGCACGAAGATGGCGTGGCGCGCGATGCCGTACGCGTCGGGCACGAACTTGCCCATGCCGGCTCCGGCGTTACAGACGCTCCCCCACGCGCACGCGTTGCCGATGGCCTGCGTGCCAGCGAGGAACGGCTGATCCTGCGGGCGCAGCTTGTAGCCGCTCTCGCCGCCCTGCCAGCCCTGCATCTGGCCCAGGTACACGTCCATCATCACTTCGGGCTCGAGGCCTTGCTCGGCGAAGAACCCTTCCTCGAACGCGATCCATTCGTGCAGCCGCATCCCGGTGGGGAAGATATTGATCTTCACGGTCAGACTCCTTTCGCGGTGGGTGACCGACCGTAATATGCGCCGGTCGAGAGTGTCAAACGCGGTGGGCTCACGCGGTGGCGTCGCGCGCGCCGCTGCGCGGGGGCGGCGAATTGATATGATGCGCCCCCATGTTCGTCCAGCAGCTCGTGAACGGGCTCATGCTCGGCGGGGCCTACGCGCTGGTGGCGATCGGGTACACGCTCATCTTCGGCGTTCTGAATCTCCTGCACCTCGCCCACGGTGAAGTCTTCATGGTCGGCGCGTACCTGGGGCTCGCGCTCCTCGTGTGGGGCGCGCCACTGTGGCTCGCGGTGCCCGGCGCGATGGCGGGCGCCGCGCTGCTCGGGGTGATCGTCGAGCGGGTGGCCTTTCGGACCGTGCGCGCCCGCGGCAGTCACGTGACCCCCCTCATGACCACGATCGCGGTCGGGCTCATCCTGCAGCACGCCGTCGCGAAGATCTTCGGCGCCGAGCCGCTCGCGTTTCCCTCCTCGGTGAGGACGATCACGGTCAATCTGGGCGTCGTCACGCTGTCCTCGCTGCAGCTCGCCATCATGGGGACGTCCCTCGTGCTGATGGCGTTCCTCCACCTCTTCCTGTCGCGCTCGCGGACGGGCATGGCCATCCGCGCGGTGGCCGAGAACCCGACCACGGCAGGACTCATGGGCGTCGACGTCTCGCGCGCGATCGTCGTCACGTTCGCCGTTGCGTCGGCCCTCGCCGGCGCGGCCGGCGTCCTGCTCGCGTGGAACTTCACCGCGGTCACGCCGTTCTTCGGCGTGCGGATCGGACTCAAGGGGCTCGCCGTCATGCTCGTCGGCGGGCTCGGGAACGTCGTGGGGGCGATGGTGGGGGGGCTCGTCGTCGGCGTCGTGGAGGTCATGAGCGTCGCCTACCTGGAGTCGTCGTATCGCGACGCGTTCGCCTTCGGCGTGATGATCGTGATCCTGCTCCTGCGTCCCACCGGACTGCTCGGCGCGCGGCTGCAGACGGGCTGACGGGGTGCTCTCCGACTACGCGACGTCCGTGCTGATCTTCGCCGGCATCGACGTGATCATGGCCCTGTCGTTCTTCCTGCCCGCCTCGTCGGGGCAGCTCTCGGCGGGGCAGGGCGGGTTCATGGCCATCGGGGCCTACAGCGCGGCGTACCTCACCACGTACGCGGGCGTGCCGTTCCTCCTCGCGCTGCCCGCCGGCGCGCTCGCCGCGGGCATGGTGGGACTGGTCGTCGGCGTGCCCGCGCTGAGGCTGAGCGGGCTGTCGCTGGTGCTCGTGACGTTCGGATTCGGGGAGATGGTGCGCGTGTTCTTCCTCAACTCGCCCGCCTTCGGCGGACCCGCGGGCTTCGGCGGCATCCCGGCCGCCACCACGCTGGCCCACGTCGTCGTGCTCGTGGCGCTCGCCGCGGTCTTCTTCTGGCGGCTCTCCGGCTCGCGCATGGGCCGCGCGTTCAGCGCGCTCCGCGACGACGAGACAGCCGCGGAGGCGATGGGCGTGCACGCGACCGCGGTGAAGCTGCTCGCCTTCTCCGTCGGCGCCGCGATCGCGGGGATCGGCGGGGGACTGTATGCGCACTACGCGGTCTTCATCGATCCGGAGGCGTTCGGCGTGGGGCGCTCGCTCTTCGTGATGCTGTTCGCCGTGTTCGGCGGCCTCGGCTCGTTCTGGGGCGCCATCGTGGGCGCCGGGGTGCTGTCGGTGCTGCCCGAGGTCCTGCGCTTCGTCAAGGACTGGCGCGAGATCGTCTACGGCGCGCTCGTGCTCATCATGATGATCTTCCGGCCCCAGGGCCTCATCGATCCCGCGCTCTTCCGGCGGGCGTCGGCCTCTGCCAGTCGTGCCGCTGCTCGCGGTTGAGCGACTCGGGAAGCGCTTCGGCAGCCTGAGCGCGCTCACCGACGTCTCGCTCGACGTCGAGGCGGGCGCCATCCAGGCCATCATCGGGCCCAACGGCGCGGGCAAGACCACGCTGTTCAACCTCGTCACCGGACTCCTGCGTCCCGACGCCGGGGCCATCCGGCTCGACGGGGAGCGCGTGGACGGGCTCGCGCCGCACCGTCGCACCGCGCGCGGGCTGGCGCGCACGTTCCAGAACATCCGGC
>JBKPPN010000003.1:0-9250 GCA_046733575.1 Candidatus Methylomirabilota bacterium
CCCGGCATTGCTTGCCGCATACAGGAAGTACGGGCTCGCCGCGGACGGGTGGCCGGTGCGCCCGAACCAGCGCTGGAGCAGTGGCGCCCCCGCCGACAGCGCGAGGAAAGGCGCGCCTAACGCGACCGTGAGCACGAGGAGGAGCCAGGGCACCGGGCTCTCCCCGTCGGGCGGGACCCAGCCGCGCGGCACGGCCACCGGCAGGGCGAGCGCCGCGAGCGCGACGAGTGCGAGGTGGAGCACCGCCTGCGCGCGCGGCCCGAGGTGCGATGCCGCGAGGTGCGCGTAGAGGTAGCCGGCGAGCAGCGTCACCTGGAAGAAGAGCAGCGCCGTCGTCCACACCGAGGGAGTGCCGCCGAGCATCGGCAGCACCATCTTCGTGAACATCGGCTCGAGCGCGAAGAGCAGCGCCGCGTTGAGAAAAAGCGCCACCGAGAACGCCACCGCCGCGCCGCGCGTGACCACGCCGTCGCGCGGGGGGGCGAAGTCGAGCGGCCGGGTGTGCGCGGCCCCGGTCACGCCCGCCGCGTCTCGCGCCGCCGGTAGACGAAGCGGTCGCCGTCGAAGTGCGGCTCGAGGCGGACCACGGCGGCGAGCGTGAACGAGTCCACGATGCGGCCGCGCTGGCACGCCTCGCGGAGCTCGGAGAAGGTGTAGCGAAAGACGCGGTCGATCGACTCGGTCTCGTCCGGTTCGTTCCGCCCTGGCTCGCCCACCCGCGCCACGAAGAGGTGGGGATAGCCCGTCTGCTGGCCGGAGTCGGTGGTCAGGCGCCCGAGTGGATGGATGGCCTCCGCCTCGCAGCCGAGCTCCTCGCGGAGCTCGCGCCGCGCCGCTTCGGCGGGGTCCTCGTCCTCCTTCCGCCCCCCTCGCGGCAGCTCGCGCATCCACATGCGCACGGGGTGCCGGAACTGTCGGACGAGTAGCACCCGGTCGTCGCGCGCGACCGGTGCGACGACTACGCCGTCCGCCATGCCGGCCGCGTGGTCCAGGCGAAACTGCTCCTTCTCCACGTGCCGCCCCTCCTCGACCTTCGGGAAGCGCACGCGCGCGACGAGCACCCGGGCGACCTCGTTCCCCCAGACCTCGCGCTCGGAGAGGACTTCGGCCTCCCCCTTGTCGACGTCGCCGGGCCAGATCCGGGTGTTCTCTTCCACGATCCCTCCTGCCCGGGGGCTGCGGGCGCACGATCCCGCTGCGGAATTAAGCGGCGCTCATTGACGAGGCCCGCTCGGGCGGGCAAATTCGCCGCCACGGCGCGCGCGCCGTTGCGACTCACGGTGATTCCCCGTCGTGAGACCATTCGGTGCGCGCCTCGTGCTCCCCCCATCCCCCACCGCGTCAGGCGTCTCACGCAGTGCAGGGTGCGGTGGTCCTCTTCCGGCGGCGCGATGACGCGCCCCGCGGACCGGCCGCAAGCAGAACCTTTTGGAGGATTCATGTCTTACGCGCTTCTCGCGTCCCCCG
Source organism: Candidatus Methylomirabilota bacterium (assembly GCA_046733575.1). Lineage (GTDB taxonomy): Bacteria > Methylomirabilota > Methylomirabilia > Rokubacteriales > CSP1-6 > JBKPPN01. The sequence continues at coordinate 1,468 of JBKPPN010000003.1, forward strand.
TCGTGCGCGCCGCCCTCGTCGTCGGCGCTGTCGCGGCTCCCCTCGCCACCTCGTCGCGGCCGGCGTCGGCGCCGAACGCGAAGCCGCAGGTCGTCACCGTCGTCGCCAGTGACTACAAGTTCGAGGCGCCCGACACCATCGCGGCCGGCCTCACGACGTTCCACCTTCAGAACAAGGGGCCCGGGATCCACCACCTGGTGCTCGTCCGCACCGACGAGGGCAAGACGACGGACGACGTCATGGCCGCGCTGAAGGAAAAGGGCCCTCCGCCGGCATGGATGCACGAGGTGCCGGGTCCCAACGCTCCGGCCCCGGGACGTGAGGCGAACGCCACTGTCGTACTGGCTCCCGGCAACTACACGATGCTCTGCTTCGTGGACGTGCCGGAGCCGGACCACGTGCCGCACGCGATGAAGGGCATGGTGCGCTCGCTGACCGTGACGCCGAACTACGGCGCGGCACGCGCGACACTGCCGGCGGCACAGACGACGATGACGCTCGTGGACTACGGCTTCAAGCTCTCGAAGCCGCTGCACGCGGGCCGGCAGGTCATTCGGGTGCGCAACACGGCGAAGCAGCCCCACGAGCTGGAGCTCGTTCGCCTGGCGCCCGGGAAGACCACCCAGGACGTCCTCGCCTGGCTGCAGAAGCCCGAGGGCCCGCCGCCAGGCGAGCCGCTCGGCGGGGTCGTCGGCGTCAACCCCGGCTCGGAGGCCAACGTGACGGCCGAGCTCGAGAAAGGCACCACGTACTCGCTCATCTGCTTCATTGGTGACGCGAAGGACGGCAAGCCGCACTTCATGCATGGGATGACGCGCGAGATCACGGTGCGGTAGTCGACGCTCGGGTGCCGGGGCGGAGAGCCAGGACTCGCTGCTCCCAACTCCCCCTCCCGACATCGCCGTGATCCGAACTGGCCCGTCCACGCGCGCCGCCTCCTTCGGGGGGGGGGCGCGCGTCTATTTTCCACGGTGTCCGTCCTCGAACAGTTCTCCGGAGCGTCACCGTGAGACGTCGCACCTTCGTGCTCGAGAGCGCGCGCGCCGCCGCCGCGCTCGGCATCTTTCGCTCGCTCGCCGCCTGCCGGGCCGCCGGCAGCGCCGCGGCCGCCACGGGCGGAGCCACCACGCCGGGTAGCGTGTCGGGCGCGGCCGGCGTGTCGCCTAACGCCGCCCGCTTCGTCGTCCTCCGCGACCGCTACTTCGTCCGCCACCTCGAGCTCAACCCGGTCACCTCCACGTACCTCGGCGGCGACGGCTACTCCCCCGCCCTGCGCGATACCAACGGCCGACTGCGCGACTACTCGCCGGCGGCGCTCGCCGCCGAGCGCGACTTCTACCGCGGGGTGCGCCAGGAGCTGGACGGCATCGCCGCCGCCTCGCTCTCGCCACAGCTCGCCGTCGACCACGCCGTGCTCGGCGCCCAGCTCCGCTTCCTCCTCCACTACATCGAGGACCTGCGCTACCAGGAGCGCGCGCTCGACACCTATGTCGCGGAGCCCTTCCGCGGGGTGGACTGGCAGCTCCAGCAGATGTCCGACGTCGGCGGCGGACTGCTCGGGACCGAGGAAGAGTGGGCGCTGGTCGTCTCCCGACTGCGCGCCGTCCCCGCCTACCTGGCGACCGCGCGGGCCAACCTCCTCGCCGGCAAGCAGAGCGGCAACCTCCCCGACCGCCGCATGGTCGAGCGCGACGGCATCGCGGGAAGTCGCGCCAACGCCGACTATTTCCGCACGACGCTGCCCGCCACGGCGCGCGGCTACCTCGGCACCCGTCCGTTCGCCGGCGGCGTGCTGTCGCAGCTCACCGCCGCCGGCGCCGCCGCCGGGAGCGCCTACGCCGCGTTCGCCGACCTCCTCGCGTCCACCTACGACACGCACGAGACCACCGACCGCTTCGCGGTCGGAGAGCGCGAGTACGAGTACCGCGTTCACAACTTCCTGCGAGACCCGCGTAGCGCGCAGCAGCTCTTCGACTACGGCAAGCAGCAGGTCGCGCTCTACACGGGAAAGACGTTCCAGGTCGCCGAGGCCGTGGCGCGTGAGGCGCGCCTCGGGCTGCGCTTCGGGAGCGAGGCGGAGCGGATGGCGGGCGTGCGCGCCGTGATGGAGCACCTCTCGGGCGACTCGCCGAAGAGCGACGAGGAGCTCTTCCGGTGGTACCGCGAGACCGGCGTGCGCGCGGTCGCCTACGGCCGCGAGCGCGGGCTGTTCGACATTCCCGCGGAGTACCGCCTGGACGTCATCGAGACGCCGCCCGTGCTGCGCAGCACGATCGACGCCGCCTACTACGCGGCGCCGCCGTTCAAGAAATCGGGCGTCGGTCGCTTCTACCTCACGCCCACCGGCAACGACCCCGGCGCGCTGCGGCAGAACAACCGCGCCTCGGTGGCGGACACCGCGATCCACGAGGGCTTTCCCGGCCACGACTGGCACTACAAGTACATGACCCAGCACGCGAGCGAGATCTCCAATATCCGCTGGCTGACGCCGGGAGCAGTGGAGGATTCGTCCTCGATGTGGGAGGACTCGATGGCCGCCGAGGGGTGGGGGCTCTACAGCGAGGAGCTGATGTCCGAGCCCGCGCCCGGGCGCCCCTACGGCTTCTACACGGCCGCCGAATACCTCTACGAGCTGCAGGGACAGCTCCTGCGGTCGGTGCGCATCGTCGTGGACGTCGGCATCCACACCGGCCGCCTGACCTTCGACCAGGCGGTGGATTACTTCACGGAGCACGTGTCGTTCTACCCCGGCGCGTGCGCCCGGGCATCGGCCGACGCCGACGCCCGCGCGATCTGCGAGGGAGCGCGCAAGGCGATCTACCGCTACTCGAAGTGGCCGACGCAGGCCATCACGTACAACCTCGGCAAGAATGCCATCGTCGACCTGCGCGAGGCGTACCGGGCGCGCACGGGATCGCGGTACTCGCCCAAGGAGTTCCACCAATCGCTCATGCGCATGGGCACCATCCCCGCGGGCTATTTTCGAGAGGTTTTTCTGTCACTTTGAGGTTCGGTGGCGCAGAGGGTGTAGGAGGTCGGGCCCAGGGTGTGGTCGCTCACTACGCCCTACACCCGACCCCCTACACCCTTCGGTCTCATGCCAATCGCCACCGTCAACCCCGCCACCGGCGAGACGATCGAGACCTTCGACCCGCTCGCCGAGCATGAGATCGACGCGCGCTTAGCCCGCGCCGCCGCCGCGTTCCCCCGCTGGCGCGGCACGCCCGTCGCCGAGCGCGCGGCATGTGTCGCCCGCGCGGGGGAGATCCTCGAGCGAGAGAGAGACGCGTTCGGTCGCCTCATGACGCTCGAGATGGGCAAGCCGCTGAAGGCGGCGGTCGAGGAGGCGGCGAAGTGTGCGTCGGCCTGCCGCTACTACGCGGAGCACGCCGAGCGATTTCTTGCCCCCGAGGTCGTGCGCGACGACGAGGAGGAGTGCGGCTACGTCGCGTTCCACCCGCTCGGCGTCGTGCTCGCGGTGATGCCGTGGAACTTCCCGTTCTGGCAGGTCGTGCGATTCGCCGCCCCGGCGCTCTGCGCGGGCAACGTCGGGCTGCTCAAGCACGCGTCGAACGTGCCGCGTTGCGCGCTCGCGCTGGAGGATCTCTTTCGGCGCGCCGGCGCGCCGGAGGGCGTTTTCCAGACGTTGCTCGTCGGCAGCGACCGCGTAGAGCGCGTCCTCTCCGACCCGCGCGTCGCGGCGGCGACGCTCACCGGGAGCACCCCCGCCGGCAGTCAGGTCGCGGCGACCTCGGGGAAGCTGATCAAGAAGACGGTACTGGAGCTGGGCGGGAGCGACCCTTTCATCGTCATGCCGAGCGCCGACCTCGAAGCGGCCGCCGAGACCGCGGTGAAGTCGCGCATGCTGAACAACGGCCAATCGTGCATCAACGCCAAGCGCTTCATCGTCCACGAGGCGGTCGCCGACGACTTCGAGCGCCGGCTCGTCGAGCGCGTGCGCGCATTGCGCGTCGGCGACCCGACCGACGCAGCGACCGACGTCGGCCCGCTCGCCACCGCGGCGATCGCGGAGGAGGTGGAGCAGCAAGTGCGGGAGAGCGTCGCGCGCGGCGCGCGGCTGCTCACGGGCGGGCGGCGTATCCGCGAGCGGCCCGGCAACTACTTCGAGCCGGGCGTCTTGGCGGCGATCCCCAGGAACGCTCCGGCCTACCGGGAGGAAGTCTTCGGGCCCGTCGCGCTGCTCTTCCGCGTGCGCGACGCCGACGAGGCCATCGCCCTCGCGAACGACTCACCATTCGGCCTGGGCTCGAGCGTCTGGACGTCGGACCACGCCGAGGCACAGCGCTTCGTCGAGGCGCTCGAGGCGGGTGCGGTCTTCGTCAACGCGATGGTCGCGTCCGACCCGCGCTTCCCCTTCGGCGGCGTGAAGCAGTCCGGTTACGGACGCGAGCTGAGCGCGTACGGACTGCGCGAGTTCGTGAACATCAAGACGGTGCGCGTCGCGCGGCGGGCGCTCGGCGCTTCGTCGGCGACGGAGTGAGCCCCGCCGCCGCCGCCCCCCGCCTGGCGACGGCCGAGATTACTCGACGACGCGTACCTCCCGACTGTCCCGGCTGTTGCGGCGCGCCGTGTAGGGAAGCGCCGCGGTACGCGCGCCCTCCGAGGCGGCCGCGCCGTCCTCCGTCCATGGGATCAACCGCCGCCACCAGCTCCGGCGCGCGGCGCTCCCGAGGTCGGCGGCCACCGCCTTCCGCCACGCGGTGAGCATCGCGCCCGCGTCGTCGAAGCGGTCGCCTGGGTTGGCCGAGAGGCCGCACCGCAGCCACGAGCTCACCGCCGGCGGGAGCCCCTGCAGGTCGAACTCGCCCGCCAGCTCGCGCGCGAGAATGCGCTGCGCGTCGCGCTCGCCGAACGGCGGGCGCCCGGTGAGCGCGTAGGCGACGATCGCCGCCATCGCGAAGCAGTCCACCTCGGGGCCCTGCGCCTCGCCGAGCAGCTGTTCGGGCGCGGCGAAGGCGGGCGTTCCCGAGGTGCCGGTGCGGTCCTCGCCCACCTTCGCGATGCCGAAGTCGGTGAGCCGCCACCGGCGGTAGCGGTCGATGAGGATGTTCTCCGGCTTCAGGTCGCGGTGCACGATCCCCACCGCGTGCGCGGCAACGAGCGCGTCGAGGAGCTGCTCCACCTGCGGCGCGACCTCGGCGAGCGGCCGCGGCCCGGAGCGCGCCACCAGCTCCGCCACCGAGCCGCCCTCGGCGAGCTCCATCGTGTACCACGAGACGTCGTTGCGCGAGTCCCAGTCGTAGATCGGCACGATCGCCGGGTGCGCGAGCTGCGCCGCGAGGCGCGCCTCGCGGCGGAAGCGGCTCACGGCCTGGTCGTCGAGGGCGACGTGCGGGTGCAGCATCTTGAGGGCGACCTCGCGCTCCAGCGTCAGGTCGCGCACGCGCCACACCGTGCCGAAGGTGCCGGCGCCGATCATGCCCAGCACGTCGTAGTCATCGCCGGTGGCGAAGCGCAGCCGCGCCTCCTCCGACTCCGGGGCGTCATTCGGAGTCGCCGGGTCGCCCAGGAAGATGAACGGGCGCGCCGACACGCCGCGGTCGAGCGCGCGCAGCATCGTCGCCATGGAGCGATGCCGCCGAGCCGGGTCGGTGAGCAGCGCCTGATCGAGCACGTCGGCGACGCTCTGTGGGCACTCGGGGCGCAGGAGCCGAACCGGCGGCACGTCACGCCGCGGCGGCGGCTCGCCGGCGAGCGCCGTGAAGCAGAGCGCGGCGAGCTGCCACTGGTCGCTGAGTGCGCTCGGCGTCCACTGCCCGTCGCCCCACTCGGGAGGCGCGGGGTGGACGCGCGAGTCGGGCATCAGGCCGGCCGGGATGTCCACGTGCGGCACCGTCCACTGCCAGCCGAGGAGCCAGAGGCGGCCGGTCGGCGACACCCACACGGTCTGCGTGGAGACCGCTCCGTGCGCCGTGTCGGTGTCGTGGAGGTACGAGAGCGCGGAGCCGGCCGCGCGCAGCACCTGAAGGACGTACGGAATCTCCTCGGCACCGAGGCGGGCGAGCCGGGCCCCGATCGTCTCCCCGGCGATCCAGCGCCGCAGGTAGCCCGGCCCGCGCCGACTCTCACGATACTGCTGCCAGTAGTGATACGTCGTCGGCATCGCCGGGTGGTTCAGGTGCGCGAGGTGGCGTGCCTCCGCCTCCAGCCAGCCGGCGTGCGCAGAGTCCGGCGCGGTCACGAGCGACAGCGACCGGCCCAGGGCGTCGAGCAGCTCCTGGTAGTGCCGCCACTCGCCCGCGAGGCCCTCGCCCCCCCAGCGCCAGCCCGGCGGGAGCTGCCAATGCTCGAGGTGAGGCGGGATCTCGCGCGTGACGCGATACGGAGTGTCGGTCGGTACCGGCACGACGATGGGAGGTCCGGGTGCAGGACTCGGCGCGAGCACTCGCGCGCGCCGACAAAGCTAACAAGAAAGGCGGCTCTCGGCTCTCGGCTTTTGCGGGTGGGATGCCGCGGGTCGGATGCCGCGGGTCTGGGGTCTGTGAGCCCCTAGACCCGAGACCCACACGGAGCGCCGAGAGCCGAGAGCCGATCACGCCCCCCGCTACCCCACGCGAGCGGCCTCCCGCAGCGTGATCGTCACCGCCGTCCCGACGCCGCGCGTGCTCTGGACGGTGATCGTTCCCCCCCACCCGTCGATGAGGCGACGGCTGATCGCGAGTCCGAGGCCGCTGCCGCTCGTGCGCGTCGAGAAGTGGGGCTCGAAGATGCGCGGCAGCACCTCGGGCAGTATCCCCTCCCCGTCGTCCTCGATCCGTACGCGGACCCGCCCCGCACCCGCGTCGCGCTCGAGGCTCACACGCACCGTCCGCGCGTGCGCGAGGCGCGAGTTCTCGAGCACGTTGAGCAGCACCTCGCGCAGCTCCTCGTCGCGCGCTTCGGCCACCGCGGGGGCCTCCGCGCCCTCGAGCAGCCAGTCCACGCGCCGCGCCGCCTCGTCTTCCTCGTGCCCCATCCGCTCGAGCGCCACGACGTCACGCACGACCGCGGCGACGTCGGTGGGCTCGGTCGGCGGGCGTTCGGTGGGTGCCGTGCCGTAGCGGCTGAAGGCGCGGGCGATCTCGTCCAGCCGGTCGATCTCGGCGAGGATGCGCGCCACGTTCTGCTCGAGCACTGCGTCGAAGTCCACGCGCGGGTTCTGCCGCGCCCGGCGCAGGTGCTGGACGCCGAGGCGGATCGGCGTGAGCGGGTTCTTGATCTCGTGCGCGATCTGCCGCGCCATCTCGCCCCAGGCCAGGACGCGTTGCGCGCGCGCGAGCTCGGTCACGTCGTCGAGCGTCAGGACGACCGTGGCGCCGGCGCCGCGCGACAGCCGCGTTAGGCGGCCGTGGAGCTGCCGCCGGCCGAGGTCCACGTCGAACTCCTCCTCCTCGCTCGTCCCGCCGATGAAGCCGCGCACCCGGTGCTCCACCTCCGGCGAGCCGATGCAGTCGAGCGGCGTGCCGGGCGACAGGTCGCAGCCGAGGAGTAGCGAGGCGCGGGGGTTGGCGAGCGCCACGTGGGCGTCGCCCGACACGGCGACGACGCCGCTCGCCACGTTGCGGAGCACCGCCGCGGTTCGGCGCTGCGCCTCCTCCAGCGCCGACTGGCTCGCCTGCAGGTCAGCCGCCATGCGCTGGAACGCCGAGAACACCGGGACGAACTCCGACGGCGGCTCTCCCGGCAGCACCGGCTCGCGCTCGCCGCGCGCCACCGCCAGCGCCGCCACCCGCAGCGCGCCGATGGGGCGCGAGAGCTGTCGCGCGGCGGCGCCGCTCAGCCC
>JBKPPN010000004.1:0-7981 GCA_046733575.1 Candidatus Methylomirabilota bacterium
CCTCGGGGGCGTCCAACACCTTCCGCTTCTCCGTCGACGGCACGCTGAAGTCGACGCAGACCGTCAGCACGCTGACCGCGAGCTATGCGTGGGACGCGAGCACGGTCGCGAGCGGGACGCACACGCTGTCCTTCACCGTCACCGACGCCACGGGCCGCACCGCCACGGCGACGGAGACCGTCACGACGTCGGGCGGCACCGGCGGTGGAGGCACGACGATGACCGCGGCGATCACGTCGCCGGCCACCAACGGCGCGACCGTCAGCGGCACGACGACGATCGGCATGCAGGTGACGAACGCGTCGGGGTCGTCGAACACCTTCGCCCTCGCCGTCGACGGGAAGGCGGTGTCCTCGCAGACCGTCACCGGCACCACGGCCACCTACGGGTTGAACACGACCACGCTCACGAACGGCTCGCACACCCTCACCCTCACCGTCACCGATGCCACGCTGCGCACCGCCACCGCGACACGGACGATCAACGTGTCGAACGGCACGAGCACGCTGGGCGCGTCCATCACCGCGCCGGCCATCGACGGCGCGACCGTGAGCGGCACCACGACGGTCGGCATGGCGGCCACCAACGCCGCCGCCGGCTCCATCACCTACGTCCTCAAGCTCGACGGCACGACGATCTCGACGCAGACGGTCGCCTCGTCGAGCGCGACGTACACCTGGAACACGACGGGGGCGAGCAACGGCACGCACACGCTCACGCTGACGGTCACCGACAGCGCGAGTCGCACCGCGAGCGCCACGCGAACCGTCACCGTGTCGAACGGGGGGACGCTGACCGCGGCCATCACGGCGCCGGCGAACGGGGCGACCGTCTCCGGCACGACGACCATCACCATGACCTCGTCCGGCGCGGCGGCGGGCGCGATCACCTACACGCTGCGGCTCGACGGCTTCGCGTTCGCCTCGCAGTCGGTCTCGTCGTCGACCGCGACGTACACCTGGAACACGACCACGACGTCGAACGGCAGCCACACCCTGACGCTCACCGTCACCGACAGCGCGGGTCGCAGCGCGAACGCCAGCACGACGTTCACGGTCTCGAACGGCGCGGCGCCGTTCACGGTTTCGTTCACCTATCCATCGTCGGGCGCCACCGTCGGTGGCGTGCAGAGCGTCGGGATCTCGACCACCGCCCCGTGGGGCGACAACAAGACGTTCAAGCTGAGCGTGGACGGCGCGCTCGTCGCCAGCACGACGTTCACGGGCACGACGTGGTGGCCCGACTGGAACACGAGCACGACCCGCGACGGCTCCCACACGCTCACGGCCTCGGTGACGGACAGTCAGAACCGGACGGCGAGCGCGAACCTGCCCGTGGTGGTGTCGAACGGCACCACGCCGCCGCTCGCCGCGTCGTTCACGGCGCCGGCGAACGGCGCCACGGTCGGCGGCACCACGTCGGTCACGATGAGCGAGACGGGAGGGACGGGCTCCATCACGTACGTGCTGAAGGTGGACGGCACCACGGTGTCCACGCAGACGACGACGGCGCCGTCGGCGTCCTACGCCTGGAACACCGCCTCGGTGGCGAACGGAAGCCACACGCTGTCGCTGAGCGTGACCGACGGGAGCAGCCGCACCGCGACCGCGAGCGTCACGGTGACCGTGTCGAACGGCACCACACCGCCGTTCACGGCGTCGTTCACCTCACCCGCGAGCGGCGCGACGGTGAGCGGCACGACGACGGTCGGCATGGCGGAGAGTGGCGGCAGCGGGTCGATGTCGTACGTCCTGAAGGTCGACGGGACGACGGTCTCGACGCAGACCACGACGGCCACCACCGCGTCCTACGCCTGGAACACGACGTCGGTGGCGAACGGGACCCACACGCTGAGCCTCACGGTGACGGACGGCGGCGGTCGCACCGCGACGGCGAGCCGCACGGTGACCGTGTCGAACGGCACGGCCGGCTTCACCGCGTCCTTCAGCTACCCCAGTCCCGGCGCGATCGTGGGCGGCACGCAGAGCGTCGGCGTCTCGACCACCGCGCCGTGGGGCGTCAACAAGACCTTCACGCTCAAGGTCGACGGGGCCGTCATCGCGACCACGACCTTCAACGGCACGACGTGGTGGGTGGACTGGAACACGCTCCCCACGTCCAACGGCGCTCACACGCTGCAGCTGAGCGTCACGGTGGACACGCAGACGGCCACCGCGACGCTGCCCGTCACGGTGAGCAACTGACGATGGCTACTTGTCGAGCCAGGCCGCCATGAGCCGGCCGCCGTAGTCGTGGCCGAAGTTCGGCGCGAAGTTCTTCACGTACGGCTCCCATGCGGCCACCACGTTCACCGACGGGCCGTAGACGTGATAGACCTGCGTCGACAGGTAGCGCTGGATGTCGTACACGATCTCGCGGCGCCTGGCCACGTCCAGCGTGCGGCGCTGCAGCTTGATCATGTCGGTGAGCTTGGGATCGTTCACGCCGCCGGCATTGCTGATCTGGCCCGGCATGTGGAGCCGGTAGAGATACGACTCCGGGTCGTTCCAGGCGCCCAGCAGTCCGCCCGCGAGCTTGTCGAACTTGCCGACGATCACCGTCGCGGCGTACGCGCCGTACTCCTTCAGCTTCAGGTCGACCTCGATCCCCGCCTCCTTCAGGTTCTTGAGGTTCACCTGCACGGCGTCCATGTAGTCCGGGCCGTAGCCGGCGGTGTCCTCGCGCGCGATCTTCAGACCGCGTCCGAGCCCGGCCTCGGCGAGGAGTCGCCTGGCCTCCGCGACGTTGTGCTCGTAGAGACGCCGGCCTTCGGGCGGGAGCTCGGAGATGGGAATGGACCACTCGCGGAACGCTGCGGGCACGGCCGGGTTCGGCACGCCATTGCCGAGCGCGAACGCGTTGGTCTCCAGGACCTCCTTCCAGTCGCCCGCCATGGCGAAGGCGCGACGCACGCGGATGTCCTTGAACGGCTCCTGATCCAGCTTCATCCACTGCACACCGGTGACGAGCCACACGAACTCGGCGGTCTGCAGCCCGGGCTTGCGGCGCCGCGCCACGTCGAGGTCGAGCCGGCGCACCACGAAGTCGTACTCGGGGGCGAAGTCGTACTTGCCGCCGAGCCAGCTCGCCAGGCGCGAGCCGGTGTCGTCGTCGACGCTCACCTCGACGCCGTCGGCGTACGGCAACCCGGGCAGGAAGTAGTTCGGGTTGCGGACGTAGACGAGCTTCACGTTCGGGTCGTGGCGCTCGAGCATCCACGGGCCGGTGCCGATGCAGGCCTCGGCCCGTCGGAGATCGCCGAACTTCTCCACCGCCTCGCGTGCGACGAGCCACGTGAAGGGCTGGGCGAGGTTGTCGAGGAACCACGCGTGCGGCTCCTTCAGCGTGAAGCGCACGGTGTACTTGTCGGGCGCGTCGATCGTGTCGATGGCGTCCAGGAGGCCGCGGTTGGGATTGCCCTTCACGGTGAGGAAGCGCTCGTAGGTGTACTTCACGTCGTCGGCCGTGAGCTCGCGTCCGTTCACGGGCGGCTTGGGATGCCAGCGCACGCCCTTGCGCAGCTTGAACACGTACGTCGTGGGCGACGGCTGCGTCCACGACTCCGCCACGTCGGGCTCGATCGGCGTCGTGCCCGGCTTCACCGACGGTCCCGCCTTCACCTTCACGAGCCGGCTGTGCGTGAACGACAGGTTGGTCATCGTGCGATACGAGATCACCAGGTGGGGATCGAAGCCGAGCGGTTCCTCGCCCCGGAGCCGGAACACGCCACCGCGCCGCGGCGTCTCGGCCGCGGTCGCGCTATTCGCCACGAGTCCCGCCACGGCGGCGCCGCCGGCGAGCTTGAGGACGTCTCGACGATTCAGCGGAACATCGCGGACGCGACGGCTCATGCCTGGCCTCCCCGCGCTCCCGGGGGAGGCGCGGGAGCGGCGAGGCACCATCCTACGGCAGCTTCTCGATTCTCAGGAGGACGACCTCGTCACCGCGGGCGCGCACGGCGAGACGCACGCGATCGCCCGGCGCGACGGCCACGGCATCGAGCTGGGCGGGATCCGCGAAGACCGCCATCATTTCCATTGCGCCCATGCCGAGCCCGGTCACCGGTGCGTGGCGGACGAGGAGCAGGTTCGACGCGGGACGCGCGACGACCGTGCCGCGCACCTCGTAGGCGGGCGGACGGATGACGGTGGCCCAGAGGGCCACCGCGAACGCGACGAGCAGGACGACGAAGAGCGCGATGAGGGCCCATCGCGCCCGGTTCCGTCTAGTAGCGGGTGTGATCGGCCCAGTCGGATTCGCGCACGCCGCCGTCGGCGGGACGGAGGTCGGCGCCAGTGATGTACCACTTCCCGCCACATCCTTCGCGCGCGATGCCCGCCGCGGCACGGTACGCGGTGCCGAACGTCAGCGCGAGGATCACCGTGTTGAAGGCGAAGCTCGTCGTGCACAGGATCGCCTTGCCCGGCACGTAGAAGACGTCGATCAGCGCCGCGCCCACGTTCTCGGCGGGGCTGGCGGCGCCCGCGCGCGCGGTGGGCGATCCCTTCATCGACTCCTGGAAGACATCGCCTTCGGTCGTCGTGACAGGCGGCTGGGGCGCCTGCGCGCGCGCGACGGGCGCGAGCGGTCCGGCCACGAGGAGCGGGGCGACGAGCGACAGCGCGATGACGCGAGCTCTGAGGTGCATGGCGATCTCCTTGACGGTGCGCGGCGTCGAAGATGACGCCACCGGTCATTATCGACCGGGCCGCGAGCGAAGCGGGAGAAAATCGGGGGGGCTATAATCACGGCACATCCTTTCCCCGGGAGGCGGTTTCCCATGAAGCTCGTCCGGTTTTCCACCAATGGCCAGTCCCCTCGCCTGGGCAGCCTCGAGGCCGATCGCATCGTCGATCTGCAAGCGTCCGTCGCGGCGACCCTCGCCCGCAAGGGTGTGACGCGGGCGGCGGAGATCGCGGCCGCGCTGGTCCCCCAGTCGACGCGCGGCTTCCTCGAGGGCGGCGTGGCGACGGCGGAGGCGGTGGCGTCCATCGCGGAGAAGATCACGGTCCCGAAGACCTCGGCCCGGCTGCACGCGCCCATCACCGACCCCGCGAAGTTCATCTGCATCGGGCTCAACTACAAGGACCACGCGGACGAGGCGGGGATGCAGTATCCGAAGGAGCCGCCCATCTTCCCGAAGTGGAACACCGCGATCCTCGATCCCGGCGAGCCGATCCTCCGCCCGCGCGGTGAGAAGACGCTCGACTGGGAGGTCGAGCTGGGCGTCGTCATCGGCAAGAAGGCGCGCTATATCTCGAAGGAGCAGGCCCTCGACCACGTGTGGGGGTACACGATCGTGAACGACGCGAGCGCGCGGACGTTCCAGATGATCACGAGCCAGTGGGGCGCGGGCAAGATCCCGGACACGCTCGCGCCGGTCGGCCCGTACATCGCCGATCGCAGCGAGATCCCCGATCCCCACGGGCTGGACCTGAAGACCTGGGTCAACGGCACGCTCATGCAGAACGGCAACACGAAGAATCTCATCTTCGACGTCCGCTATCTCGTGAGCTATCTCTCCTCGCTCCTCACGCTCGAGCCGGGCGATCTGATCGCCACCGGGACGCCCGCCGGTGTGGGCTTCACGCGCAAGCCCCCCGTCGTGCTCGGCCCCGGCGACACCGTGAAGCTCGAGATCACCGGACTCGGCACGCTCGAGAATCCCGTCAAGGACGCCTGAGCGAGCGCAGTGCTCGACTTCATCGCGCCGCTGGTCGTCGAGAGCTCGTCGAAGATCGTCCTCGCGTCGCTGGACGGTCTGGCCGGGCTCCCGCATCCCGACACGGGACGCAGCGAGATGGAGACGGCCGCCCTGCCCAATCTCGACGCGCTGGCGTCGGGGGCGGCGTGCGGCCTCATCCGTCACGTCGCCCCGGGGATCACGCCGGGCAGCGGTCCGGGACACCTCGGACTGTTCGGCTACGATCCGATCGAGTACCAGGTCGGCCGCGGCGTCCTCGAGGCGCTCGGCATCGAGTTCGATCTGCGCCCGGGCGACGTCGCGGCGCGCGGCAACTTCTGCTCCGTCGACGCCGAGGGGCGCATCACCGACCGCCGCGCCGGCCGCATCGCCACCGAAGCGTCGACCAAGCTCGTCGATCGGCTCAAGACGATCCGGCTTCCCGGCGTCGAGATCTTCGTCGAGCCGGTGAAGGAGCACCGGTTCGTGCTCGTGCTGCGCGGCGGCCAGCTGAGCGGCAAGCTGTCCGAGACCGATCCGCAGGTGCTCGGCAAGCCGCCGATTCCCGTGCACGCCACCGATCCGTCGGCAGCCCCGACGGCCGACCTGGTGAACCGGTTCATCGCGGAGGCGGGCCGACTCCTGCACGATGCCGCTCCCGCCAACATGATCCTGCTGCGCGGCTTCGACCAGCTCCCGCACCTGCCGCAGTTCCCGAAGGTGTTCGGGCTGCGCGCCGCCGCCATCGCCGCCTATCCGATGTATCGCGGCCTGGCGCGGCTCGTCGGCATGGAAGTGCTGAAGACCGGCACGACGTTCGCCGACGAGGTCGACACGCTCCGTCAGCACTGGTCCGCGTACGACTTCTTCTTCCTGCACTACAAGGACACGGACAAGGCCGGCGAGGACGGCGACTTCGCGGCCAAGGTGGCCGCGCTGGAGCGTTTCGACGCCGCGCTGCCCGGGATCCTCGCGCAGAACCCCGACGTCATGGTCGTCACGGGCGATCACGCGAGCCCCGCGATCCTCGCCGGCCATGGGTGGCAGCCCGTGCCCGTGCTCATCGCGAGCCGGTACTGCGGCGCGGATCCCGTCACGCGGTTCACCGAGCGCGCGTGCGCGGCCGGCACGCTCGGCCTCCTCCCATCGCACTCCCTCATGCCGCTGGTGCTCGCCAACGCGCTCCGTCTCACGAAGTTCGGCGCCTGAGGCGATCGGCGCCTCGCCTCGCGTCGCACGTTCGAAAGTTCTACAACCGGTCGCGCTGTAAAGCTTGCGCGCGCGCGCTACGAATCTCAAACCACCGATTCGACGCGGTTTCGGTCTGGCATTGCGATTGCCTAACCTCATCGCCAACGCGTTTTCGCCCGGCTTCGGGCCATCACGAGGAAAGGGATCGCAGAGCCATGGAAGAGACGAACGTGATCGACATCGACATGAAGGGCGCGCCCGCGTGCGGCCGGTGCCACATGCTGGTCGCCCGCTTCGCCCCGCAGGTGAGCGCCTCTACGGGGACGTACCATCGCGAGTGCTTCGAGGCGTGGTACTTCGGACGCAACGGCAAGCGCCCCGTGCTGCTTCCGGTCAACGGGGAGCGCCACCGCTTCAACGTTCGCGAGACCGAGCCGCCGCAGCGCGAGCCGCAGCCGCAGACGCAGCGACGCGCCGCCTGATCCCCGTCAGTTGAGGAGGGCGCGGGCGCCGGGGCGGGAACCCGATCGGCGCGAGCGTGACAGTCTCGGTGTCAAGGGGGTGCCCGCGCGCGCGCTGTACGGGATCTTCACGACACGCGCGCGCGAGACATTCGCGCTGAGCGGCCACCCGCCCCACCCCGCGCTCGTGCGCGCGTACGCGCGCATCAAGCGCGCGGCCGCCCGCGTCAACGCGGGCCTGGGACTCTTACCCGCGGCATCCGCGCGCGCGATCATTGCCGCAGCCGACCGCGTGATCGCGGGCGATGTTCCGGACGCCGCGGCGCTCGACATCTTCCAGGCGGGCGCGGGCACGCCGTCCCACATGAACGTCAACGAGGTCATCGCGAACCTCGCCAACGAGCGACTGGGCGGACGCCGCGGCGTCTACACGCCCGTGCACCCGAACAATCACGTCAACCTCGGCCAGTCGTCCAACGACGTGACGCCGACGGCGATCCGTCTGATGGCCCTCGAGCTCATTCCCCCGCTCGTCGACGAAGCGCGTGCACTGGCGCGCGCGTTCCGACGACTGGCCGCCCGCGAGCGGAACACGGTCAAGCCCGGCCGCACGCACTTGCAGGACGCCGTGCCGATCACGTACGGG
>JBKPPN010000005.1:0-10666 GCA_046733575.1 Candidatus Methylomirabilota bacterium
CGACGGTCCTGCTCCGGGCCGACGAGGTCATCGCGTGACGCACGGGCCGATGTGGAGGCTCACACCGAGCATCGAACGTCCGTCGACGGAGAACCATTGCCTGATGCCAGCCAAGCGAGCGACGAAGACGTTCTCACTGCACTGGGGGAGCGGCGTCATCGAAGAGGAAGCCCAGATCGAGACGGCGTACCATCGGCCCACCATCCAGCTGCTCAAGTTCACCGACGGCCACGCGAAGGGTTCCTACGAGATCCGCTTCTGTACGTACTCGCACGCGGGCGGATTCCAGCGCATGCCGCTGATCATCGACGAACGCGATCTCGTCCCGCTTCGGAAGGCGCTCCGAAGCACGCCCAAGCTCCGCACGCTCCTGGCGCGATTGCTCGCCTGATCGCGTCGTCACTCACCGTGGCTTGTCGCCGGCGATCTGGACGCGGCGCATGAGGCGGCGGAAGCGGCCGGCGTCGTGGACGGCGAGGTGCTTCGTGCAGCGGTTGTCCCAGAACGCGACCGAGCCCGTCGCCCACCGGAACCGACACGTGAATTCCGGCCGATGGCCGTGCTCGAGCAGGAACGCCAGGAGCGGCGCGCTCTCCGCGTCGGTCATGTCCTCGAAGCCGACCGTGTACGACGCGTTGACGTAGAGGAGCTTGCGTCCCGTCTCCGGATGCGTGCGCACGACCGGGTGCACGCTCACCGTCTCGCGCCACGCCTCGTCGTCACGCGCGCGCGTGCTGCGACCCTGGTTGACGCCGGCGCGCGGGCCGGCCACCTTGCGGTCGCTGTGCACGGCGCGCAGGTCGGCGATCAGGCGCTTCATCCCCTCCGACAGCGTCTCGTACGCCAGGTACTGGTTGGCGAACAGCGTGTCGCCGCCGTACGGCGGCACGTCGATCGCGTAGAGGATCGCGCCCATGGGCGGCTCCGGCATCATCGTGGTGTCGGTGTGCCACTCCTCACCGACGATGCGCGTGTCGCCGGGCTCGCGACGGATCTCCACGATCTCGGGGTCGGGCTGGGTGCCGTAGAAGTTCGGGTGGATGAAGATGTCGCCGAAGAGGCGGGCGAGGGCCTTGTGCTGCTCGGCGTCGAAGCGCTGATCGCGGAAGAAGATCACCCCGTGGTCGAGCAGCGCCCGGCGCACGGCGGCCACCGTGGGGGCGTGGCGCTCCCCGCCCGCGCTCATCGCGCCCAGGTCCACTCCGTGAATCTCGGCGCCGAGCGCGCCCGTCATCGGTCGGATGTCGAGTTGTGGCATGGTCATGGCAGCCTCCGCTCTGCGGCGAGCGTGCCCGAAGCGCATGGACCTCGTCAACGGCGGGCGTCACGGGAGGACGATCATGACGGAGGCGACGGGACAGACACGGCTCGCCATCGTGGGAGCGACGCTCATCGACGGCTCGGGCGGAGCGCCCCGGCAGGACAGCATCGTCGTCACCACTGGCGACCGCATCACGCACGTCGGCTCGTCGCGCGAGACGCCCGCTCTCGACGGCGCCACGGTGGTGGACGGCCGGGGCAAGTTCCTCATCCCCGGTCTCACCGACATGCACGTCCACGTCTACACGCGTGAGAAGTGGCATCCTGAGCTGTACCTGGCGGCCGGTGTGACGAGCACGCTGGACCTCGGCGGTCAGCTCCCCGACATCAGCGCGTACCGCGCCATGGTCGATGCCGGCAGCCGCCCCGGCCCGCGCACGTTCTTCACCGGGCCGATGCTGGAGGAGGGTGACGTCTTCGCCGGCTTCGCGTCGTTCTCCCGTCACGTCGACGCCGGGCGCGTCGAGGCGGAGGTGGACGCGCTCGCCGACGCCGGGGTGGACGGCATCAAGCTCTACATCACCGTCCGGCCGGACACCGCCCGCCGCGCGTGCCTGCGCGCGCACGCGCGGGGCTTGCCGGTGTTCATGCACCAGCACGCAACGTGGGGCGCGGAGGCGGCCGAGGCGGGCGTCGATTCCGTCGAGCACCTCAACGTCTTCGGCGCACTGGCGCCGCGCGAGCTCTGGCCTCCCGATCCGGGACGCCTCACGCCCTTCGAGTACGGAGGGTGGCTGTGGAGCTGGCTCGCCGACCTCGACCCGCGCGCCGATCACGTGCGCCGGCTCTACGACGCGCTGATCGCCGCGGGCACGGTGCTCGATCCCACGCTCGTGCTCTCCGCGTCGCGTCCGGGCGCGCTGGGCGACGACGTCGGCGACACGTCGATGGACGACCCGGAACGGACGCCGCTGCTGTCGGCGCTGCCCGCCGCCGTCGCCGACGAGCTCATCGGACGATGGAAGGAACGGCGGACGGCCGCCACGGGCGCCTCGGCGCGCGCGAAGGACCGCACGCGACGGGCGTGGGAGACCATGCTCGCGCTCGTCGGCGGCTTCCATCGCGCCGGCGGCCGCGTGATGGCGGGCACGGACTGCCCGAACGTCGCGGTCGTCTCGGGCTTCTCGCTGCACCGCGAGCTCGAGCTGCTCGTCCGCGCCGGTCTCTCACCGATGGACGCGCTGCTCGCGGCCACCCGCTATCCCGCCGAGCGGCTGGGGAAGGCGGACCGCCTCGGTACGATCACGCCGGGCCGGGCGTCCGACATGGTCGTCCTCGACGCAAATCCGCTCGCCGACATCCGCAACACGCGTCGGATCGAGCGTGTGATCTCTCGCGGCGTCGTCCACGAGCCCGAGGCGCTGCTCGCCGCGGCGCGGGCGGCACGCGCCGCCGAGCGCTGACGCGTCCCTTACTTGCCCGGCGGCGTGGCGCCGACGCCGTACGGCGGTGTGCCGTACGTCCCGGAGCCGAGCGTGCCCGTTCCGCCGGTGTGCGGCGCGGCCGACGTGGACGGAGCGTCGTCCCGCGACGACGGAAGCTTCGGGCTGGCGGCCGGCGATTCCACCTTCTGATCTGGCTTCGACGGCGTGTCGGCGCCCCGGATGCTCTGGTTGCTGCCGGTGCTCGGCGTCGGAGTCACCGCCGTCGGCGTCGATCCCGTGTCCGTGCTCGTCTGTGCGCTCGCGCCACTCGCCGCGAGCAACATGCCCGCGATCGCGACGGCCGCCGCTGTCATCGCCATTGTCATCTTCGCCTCCCCCACGGTGTCCCGTGCTCGGGGCGAAGGTCAGCAATGGATGTGCCGACCACTACCGGCGCCGACGTGCGCGTGATCGTCCAGACCTCCGCACGCGTGACGAGGGAGCGGCAGGAGCGCCGCACATCCTTGACGGTCGGGCGACGTCGGCCTACGCTCGATCCCGCCGGAGGTCACGACCATGAGCGGTCGCCCGTTGCGGTTCGAGAAGCTTCACCCCTGCTTCGCCGCGGAGGTCAGCCCCATCGATCTGCGGCACGTCCACGACTCCGCCACGCTGACCGAGATCCGCGACGGGATGGACGAGTACGCGGTGCTGGTGTTCCGCGACCAGCGCTTCACCGACGAGGAGCAACTGGCCTTCGCCCAGCGGCTCGACGGCGCGCTGCACGCCAGGACGGGCGCCTCGGTGCTGCGCAAGAACCGCCTCGGCAACGAAGCGATCGCGGACATCTCGAACGTCGACGAGAACGGCGACGTGCTGTCGTCGGACGACCGCCGCCGCGCCTATGGTCTCGGCAACCGCCTCTGGCACACCGACGCGTCGTTCCAGGATCCCGCTGGCCGCTACTCGATGCTGTCCGCGCGCGTGGTCCCGCCCGTGGGCGCCGACACCGAGTTCGCCGACATGCGCGCCGCCTACGACGCCCTGCCCGCCGAGACGAAGGCCAGGCTCGACGGCCTGCGCGTCCACCACTCCATCGCGTACTCGCGCCAGACCCTCGGCTTCGAGTTCTCGAAGGACGAGACGGAGGCGCTGAGGGGCGCCATCCATCCGCTCATCCGGACGCTGCCTCGATCGAACCGCCGCGCCCTGTACCTCGCGTCACACGCCTCGCGCATCGTCGACTGGCCCGTGCCCGAAGGCCGCCTGCTCCTCCGCGATCTCATCGAACACGCCACCCAGCGCGAGTTCGTCTACCGCCACGCCTGGCGGCACCACGACCTCGTCATCTGGGACAACCGCGCCACCATGCACCGCGCGACGCCGTTCGACGACCAGCACCACCGTCGCGAACTGCGCCGCGTCACCACCCTCGACCTCCCGTTCACCATCGGAGCCGACACGCAGACGCGGGCGTGAACCCGAACGAGCGCGCAGGGAGCCTACGCGGACATCCCGCCTTCGGACTCGTGCACGCGCCGCAACGCCGCCGCGTCCTCGCGCGTCACCTGGTGCTCGAATCCAGGTCGACGCTCCCAGTGAACCTCCGCCGTGGTCCCGTCCGGGCTGGTCGACACGATGCGGCCCCGCGTGTCCTCCGACGCGACGGAGAGCGCCACCGCGTCACCGCGCTTGAACTCGTCGAACCTCATGTCGCACCTCCGTACGACGACGACCGGTGCAACCGAGAGGCCGGCGAGCGCGGTCACTTCTTCAAACGCATCTCCTCATAGGGCGCGGAGAACGGGTACGGGTCGATGAGCATCAGCGCGGGCTCGGCCACCCGGGGCCCGACGCCGCTCGGCCAGACGTAGTCGTAGATCGGCGCCACGCGGACGCGGTCCGCCACCTCGCGCTGGATCTGGTGCAGGAGCGCCTCGCGCTTCTTCCGATCGGTCTCGCGGCTCTGCTGCTTGTAGAGCGCGTCGATGTCGGGCCACCCGCCGTACGCGTACGTCCCGTCGGACGGGACGTACTGCGAGATCCGCGTCGCGGCGTTGCCGTACACGCCGGTGATGCAGAGACAGAGTCCGCGGAGCTTCTTCGCGCTCCACTGCGACATGAACGCGGCGCGCTCCATCGTGCGCATCTGCGTGCGGATGCCGACGGCCTGCAGGTTGGCCGCCGCGGCCTCGCCCATCGTGAAGTACGGCGGGAACGGCAAGAGCTCACCCGCGTCGAAGCCGTTCGGATAGCCCGCTTCCGCGAGGAGCCGCCGCGCGGTGGACGGATCGTAGGCGGGCGGCTCGATTGCGAGGGCGAACTCGAGCCGGCGCGGCACGAAGCCGCCCGTCGGACGCGACGCGCCGAGCGTCTCCGCCTCGTTGATGCCCTTCCGATCGATGGCGTGGCTCGCGGCCAGACGCACGCGCCGGTCGTGCCACGGCGACTTCGCATCCCACATGTCGAAGAAGTCGAGATAGAACGTCGCGATGCCACCCGAGAAGGCGAGCTTCAGGGACGGATCGCGCTTCACCTCCTGGGCCTGCGGACCCTCGAGGAGATACGCGATGTCGACCTCGCCGCGCTTCAGCATGGCCAGCCGCGTGGTCGACTCCGGGACGCTCTTGAAGACGAGTCGCTTCACCGACGGCACCGTGCGCCAGTAGCCCTCGAAGGCTTCGAGCACCAGCTCCACGCCCGGCGTGTGGCTCACGAACTTGTACGGGCCGAGGCCGACGGGACGCTTCAGGAATCCGTCGTCGCCCACCTGCTGGACGTACTTCTGCGGGACGATCCATCCCGCGCCGGTCACCATGGTGCCGTAGAAGGTCATGAAGTCCGGCCACGGCTCGTGCAGATGGAAGCGGACGCGCGCGGGGCCCGCGACCTCGACGTCGCGCACCTTCTCCTTCAGGATGCGGTAGCCCTTGGCGCGCTGGAAGCTGAAGCGCACGTCGTCGGCGGTGAAGGGATCGCCGTTGTGGAACTTCAGCCCCTCGCGCAGCTTGAAGTCGTAGACCTTGCCGTCCGCGCTCAGCGTCCACGACTCCGCGAGGCTCGGCGCCATCGTCTTGCCCGGCATGGTCTTGACGAGCGCGTCGTGCATGGCCCACATCAGCCAGAACGGCGTGATGAACCCGGTGACCTCGCCCGGATCGAACCACTGCGGCGAGATCGTCACGTAGAGCGCCATCCGGATCTCGCCCTCGGGCTTCACCGGCGTCTGCGACCATGCCGGCGACGCGAGCTGGACGATCACGATGGCGGCGATGGCCGCCATGCGGCAACGACGGCTTCGAACGTTCATGCCGTACCTCCTCGGGCCGAGAGCGTAGCCCGATGCCGCGCCACGTCGACAGACGAACGCGAGCACGCGCTCGAGACAGTGAAGATGCGAGGCGGCGACGGAGCTCGGCGCTCTGCTACGGGTGGCGCTCCAGGAGTGTGGGCGAAATGCAGCCGTCAATCGTCGGCTCGAGCTGCTTCACGTCCGCCGGGCCGTAGCGCGATCGTCGCCACAGGCGGTATCCGACGATGGCGACGAAGGCGACCGGAATGACGAGCGCCAGGTAGCGCGTGGCGCCGTAGCGCTGGAGCAGCGCGATGGCCTGGTTGCCGACCAGATAGCCGACCGCGGTCCAGACCCCGGCGTAGACCACCGTGCCGATGACGTCGCACACGAGGAAGCGCATGTACGAGATGTGGCCACAGCCGGAGAGGGCCGCGGCGAGGAGACGGACGGTCGTGGAGAAGCGACCCATCGCGACCGCAGCGGCGCCGAAGCGCTGGAAGTACGCGAGCGTCTTCGCCACGCATCGCTCGGACCCGAGCGTGATGCGGCAGTAGAAGTCGAGGAGTCGCGGCCCGACATAGTAGCCCGCCGCGTACGGGATGTGATCGCCGAGCACCGATCCGATCGTCGCCGCGGCTCCGACGGTCAGGAGCTCACGCACGTCGCCGACGAGCGTCGCGGCGACGATGAGTAACAGCCGGCCGGGAAACGGAATGCCCGCGGCTTCCACGAACGACGTGACGAGCACGACCGTCACGACATGATCCGCCAGGAAATCGAGGTACGGCTGTAGCACCTCCATGCGGCGCCTGGCTGCAAGAGGTCGGCCAGCGAGACGCCATGCCCGACGTTCGCCCGCAGACGAGGCGCGCGACGGCGCAAATCGGCGTTCGGGGGCCCTCGCTGTGCGCCGGCGAAGCTCGAAGGTGCGTTTGCGACCACCCCCCCGGAACGCGACCGCGGCGTCGTTCCAGGGATGTCACGGGACTGATCAGCGGCCGGCGTCCGGCGGCGTGAAGGCGATCTGGCCGATCACGCACGCGGCAGGCGCACGCGTGTCGTTGGTGTCGATGGAGAGGGCGATCACCTCGGGATCGGGGGCGTCCTCCTCGAAGACGCGCCGGTAGTCGGCGCGGACGTCGCGCCGCTCGGTCTTCCACGTCCCGAGGTCCGCCGCGCCCGAACGCACCACGATGAAGTACACGCCGCCCGCCTTCGCGCTCTTCACGATCGTGTCGGGCGCGAGCGCGAGATCCCACACGTAGCCGATCAGACGCGAGCGCAGGATGGCGGGTGGGCGCGGCCACACCAGCAGCGGGTGGCCCGTCGAGTCGGACGCCGTCTTCTGGCGCAGGTCGGCGCCTCGCGGCAGTTCGACGACCTTCCAGTCCCACTGCAGGATCGGTGTCTCCGCCAGCTTCACCGAGATCCGCCGCGCAATGGTGGAATGGTCGTCGCGGCTCCTGAGCGAGAGCGCGCGGCGTCCCCCGTCGTCGACGATCGTGAAGTCGTATGCAGGGTGGCCGCCGGGCGTCTCGTACGCCTTCCATCCCTCCGGAATCCCCCGCGCGCTCGGCGTGTGCGCGGACCAGTCCTCGACGACGCGAACGTTCGCGCCCGCCGCGCGCGCCTGTCGTCGCGGCGATACGGCGAGCGCGCCGACGGCGGCCACCGCGCGCACGAACCCGCGGCGTGAGACGTGGATCAGCATGCCGCCATGATGGTCGGAAACCGGCGACGGTTCAATCGACATCCCCGCTGCCCGGCGCCACGCCCACCGGGCACGTCGCCGCGCGCGCGGGGCAGACGTTCCTCGTCCGTGACGCGCGTGACCACCCGCGACGTCGCGTCGTCGTGAGCGCGCGCACCCGCGGACTCCGCGACTGGCGCGCGTTGCGGCGATGGTCGCGTGCGATCGCCGTGTGCGGCAGACGCCGCGCGGGCCGTGGTACGGGAACTGCTCAGCACGGACCGCATGCGGCGCCGCTCCCTCTCCCACGTCGTCGTTGCCGGCGCCGGTGTCCGGGCACCGCCGTACCCGACGCGCCACCACTCGACACGCCGCATCCATCCCATCACGTCGGAGGAGGAGCTCATGACCCAGCTCGTGCACGCCCGTCGCACACGCCGCGTCGACCAGCGCGGGTTCACCCTCGTGGAGCTCATGATCGTGGTCGCGATCATCGGCATCCTGGCCGCCATCGCCATTCCCGTCTACGGCAACGTCCAGGCTCGCGCACGGATCGCGAAGGCACACGCCGACATGCGCGCGATGGCGTCGTCGATCTCGATCTACGCCGCGCACATGGGCACGCAGCCGAACGCCCTCGCCGAACTCACCACGACCGCCGTCAACGCGCAGGGACAGAGCGCGGGCCCGTTCCTGGCTTCCGTCCCCGCCGCGCCGACGGGCTGGTCTGCCTACGGCTACACGCCGAACGCGAACGGCACCTTCGTGCTCACGGCAAGCGGCGATAGCACGACGATCACGGTGCCGTGACATCTCCGAGGGACGGCGCGGCTTCGCCGCGCCGTCTCCGAGCCGCGAAGGGGGCTCACGCAGGCGTCGTCGCGGCCACCCCGCGCGCAAGCAGCAGATTGCCATGCTCGTCCACCTGCGCCTGCCAGCCCGGGTGGACGAGCGTCGTCGCGTCCATCTCCTCGATGGCCGCCGGGCCGGGGACGACGTGGCCCCAGGCCAGGCGGCTGCGATCGAGCACGCGGCACGTCACGAAGCTCCCCGATTCACCGAACCAGACGGGCCGCTCGCCCTTCACCGCCGACGCCGGATCGCCGGTGGCTTTCGGCACGGCGGGGCGGCGCGGCTTCGGGCTCACGCCGATGGCGGTCAGCCGGACGTTCACCATCTCGATGGCGTCCTCGCGCGCGGCGTAGCCGTAGGCGCGCTCGTGCGCGGCGTGGAAGTCCTCGCGGAGTCGCGCGAGGTCGGCCGGGGTGAGCGGTCCCGACGGCATCGGCACGGACAGCTCGTGCGACTGGCCGTGGTACCGCAGGTCGACGACGCGGGCGACGCGGCGCTGCGCGGGGGCCACGCCCTCCCGCTCGAGCACGGCGTCGGCCTGCCGCGTGAAGTCGGCGAAGAGCGCGTCGAGGTCGGCGGGCGCCAGGCTGTCGAGGGCATGACGACGGGTGGCGACGAACTCGTGCGTGATGTCGGTCATCAGCATGCCGACGGCGGTCGCGATGCCGGGACTCGGCGGGACCAGGACGGCCTGGATGCCAAGCTCGGCCGCGAGCGCGTTGGCGTGCAGCGGGCCCGCGCCGCCGAAGGCCACGAGCACGAAGTCGCGCGGGTCGTAGCCGCGCTGCACCGACACCAGCCGCACCGCTGCGATCATGTGCGCGTTCGCGATGTCGTTGATCCCCGCCGCCACGGCCACCGCGTCGAGCCCGAGCGCCTTGCCACAGCGCTCGCGCACCACGCGCGCGGCGGCCTCGGCGTCCAGCGTGAGCTCGCCGCCGAGGAAGAAGCCGGGATCGAGACGTCCGAGCACGAGGTTCGCGTCGGTGACGGTCGGCGCCTCGCCGCCGCGCCCGTAACACGCGGGACCGGGCAGGGCGCCTGCGCTGCGCGGTCCCACGCGGAGCGCGCCGCCCTCATCGATCCACGCCTCGCTCCCGCCTCCCGCGCCGACTTCCACGAGATCGATGACGGGCGTGCGGACGGGATAGCCGCCGCCCCGCCCCTCGCCGAGCGGGGTGATGGCCTGTCCGCCCACCTCGATCTCCGTCGACAAGCGGAGCCGTCCGCTCTCGATGAGGCCGACCTTGGCCGTCGTGCCGCCCATGTCGAACGAGAGCACGTCGCGATAGCCGTGCGTCTCGGCGTACGCGCCCGCCGCGATGACGCCGGCCGCCGGCCCCGACTCGATCATGTACACGGGCTTCTGCTTGGCCGCCGCTGACGACATGACGCCGCCGCTCGACTGCATCACGTAGAAGGGCGCCTCCACGCCGAGCCGTCGCAGCTCGCGCTCGAGGCCGTCCACGTAGCGGGTGACGAGCGGCATCACCGCGGCGTTCACCGCGGCCGTGCTCGCGCGGAGGTACTCGCGGAACTCCGGACAGACCTCCGACGACACGGAGAGGAACGCGTCGGGAAACTCCTTGCGCACGATCTCCGCCGCCTGGCGCTCGTGCACGGGGTTGAGGTACGCGTGCAGGAAGCAGCACACGATGGCCTCGACGCGCTCCGCGCGCAACGTCCTGACCGCCTCGCGCACCGCCTCGATGTCGAGGGGCTCCAGCACCTGGCCCGCCGCATCCAGACGCTCGGGAACTTCGAGGCTGAAGCGCCGCGCCACGAGCGGCCGCGGCTTCTGCAGGTGCACGTCGTAGAGCCGCGAGCGGATCTGACGGCCGATCTCGAGCACGTCGCGAAAGCCGCGCGTCGTGATCATCCCGACGCGCGCCGTCGTGCCTTCGATGAGCGAGTTCGTGGCCACGGTGGTGGCGTGGACGATCAGCTTGACCGCCTCGCCCCCGCAGCCGCGCTCGCGAAGCCCGCGCTCGAGCGCGCGGATGAATCCCTCGCCCGGATCCGCCGGCGTGGTGAGCACCTTCACCACGCTGAGGGCGC
Organism: Candidatus Methylomirabilota bacterium; assembly: GCA_046733575.1. Lineage (GTDB taxonomy): Bacteria > Methylomirabilota > Methylomirabilia > Rokubacteriales > CSP1-6 > JBKPPN01. The sequence goes on from JBKPPN010000005.1 coordinate 10,580, forward strand.
CCGAGTCCTCGTCCACGAACGCGGCGTCCGTGAACGTTCCCCCGATGTCGATGCCGACGCGGTACGTGCTCACGCCCGGCTGAGCTC
>JBKPPN010000006.1:0-2767 GCA_046733575.1 Candidatus Methylomirabilota bacterium
CGACTCACCCGGTTTGTGATGTGGATATCGCAACGCGTTGGTATTCGGTGACCTAGACGGGCACTTGCGCGGAATCACGACTGCGCCGATCTTCGCGGCCCTTTCCGCGGCCGCGGGAAACAGAGTGGGACGCGCAGTCCAAGACGAAGTCCGAGACGCAGTCGGAGTCCGCCGAGTATCGTCGGTGCTTCACGCCTCACAGGTTCGTACGGGAGTGACGTCTATGCCGCTACCTTCCACCCCCCCCACCGGCCCGGTGGCGCTGACCAAGAACGCGCGCACGGTGCTGGAAAAGCGCTATCTCGTGAAGGACGACGCCGGGAAGCCGCTCGAGAAGCCGGAGGACCTCTTCTGGCGTGTGGCGACCGTGGTGGCCGAGGCCGATCGACGATACGGCGCGAGCGACGGGGCGGTGGAGACGGTGGCCGAGGAGTTCTACCGGCTCATGACCGACAACCGGTTCGTGCCGAACTCCCCGACGCTCATGAACGCCGGCCGCCCGCTGGGGCAGCTCTCGGCCTGCTTCGTCCTCCCCATCGAGGACGCGCTCGCCAACGGGCAGAACGGGATCTACGACACGCTGCGCGCGATGGCGATCATCCATCAGTCGGGCGGCGGGACGGGGTTCTCGTTCTCGAAGCTGCGCCCCAAGGGGGCGATGGTGCGCTCGACCACCGGCGTCGCCTCCGGCCCGGTGTCGTTCATGGAGCTGTACGACGCGTCGACGAACGCCGTGAAGCAGGGCGGCACGCGGCGCGGCGCCAACATGGGGATCCTCCGCGTCGACCACCCGGACATCCTCGAGTTCATCAGCTGCAAGGAAGACATCACCCGGATCACGAACTTCAACATCTCCGTCGCCGTCACCGACGAGTTCATGCGCGCCGTGGCGGCGGGGAAGACGTACGCGCTGCGCGACCCGCACGACCACAAGGTCGTCACGCGCCTCGACGCCCGCGAGGTGTGGGCGAAGATCGTGCTCGGCGCGTGGCGCACGGGCGAGCCGGGCGTGTACTTCATCGACCGGGCCAACCACTACAACCCGGTGCCGCACCTCGGCGCGTACGAGGCGACGAACCCGTGCGGGGAGCAGCCGCTCCTGCCGTACGACGTCTGCAACCTGGGCTCGATCAACGTCGGGTGGCACGTGCGCGACGGGAAGATGGACTGGGACCTCCTCCGGCGTGACATCCATCTCTCGACGCACTTCCTCGACAACATCATCGACGTCAACAAGTACCCGCTGCCGGAGATCGACTCGCTCGCCAAGCGCATCCGGCGCATCGGGCTCGGCGTCATGGGCTTCGCCGACGCGCTCGTCCGCCTCGGCATCCCGTACAACTCGTCGGAGGGGGTCGAGTTCGGGCGCACGCTGATGGAGTTCGTCGACAAGGAGTCGAAGAAGGAGAGCGAGCGGCTGGCGAAGGAGCGCGGCCCCTTCCCGGAGTGGGCGCGCTCGATCTGGGGCCCGAACGAGACCTGCGCCCGCGACTCGGACGGGAACCGCATCCGCCCGATGCAGATGCTCCGCAACTGCAACGTCACCACCGTCGCGCCCACCGGCACCATCTCCATCATCGCCGGCTGCTCGAGCGGGATCGAGCCGCTGTTCGCCGTCGCCTTCATGCGCAACCAGGCGGGCGTGATGATGCCGGACGTGAACGAGGACTTCGTCGCCGTCGCCAAGCGCGAGGGGTGGTACTCGGACGCGCTGATCGAGCGCATCGCCAGGGAGGGGCACATCCACTTCCCGGAGGTGCCGGAGCGCTGGCAGCGCGTCTTCGTCACCGCGCACGACATCACCCCCGAGTGGCACGTGCGCATGCAGGCGGCCTTCCAGGACCACACCGACTCCGCCATCTCGAAGACGACGAACTTCCCGCACACCGCCAAGCCCGAGGACGTGCGCGTCATCTACGAGCTGGCGTACGAGCTCGGCGCCAAGGGCGTCACCGTCTACCGCGACGGCTCGCGCGACAACCAGGTGCTCTCCACCGGCGCCACCGAGCAAGCGAAAGCCGCGCGCGAGGGCGGTGCGGCGGCAGCCTCGCCCGACGTCAAGCGCGCCATCGCCGAGCTCCAGGGCACGCTCGCCGAGAAGGAGGCAGAGATCGAGCGGCTCAAGAAAGCGCTGTACGAGAGCGAGGCCGAGAACGCGCAGCGCCGCGCCAAGCGCTCGCGCCCGGACCTGCTGCGCGGCACCACGCGCCGCATCGAGACCCCGCTCGGCACGATGTACGTGACGATCACCGAGGACGACCGGAACCAGCCGTTCGAGGTGTTCATCACGCTCGGCAAGGCCGGCGGCGCCGCGTTCGCAGACGTGGAGGCGATGGGGCGGCTGATCTCGCTGTCGCTCCGCTCCGGGATCCCGATCATGGAGATCCACAAGCAGCTCCGCGGCATCGCCTCCGACCGCCCGATCGGCCTCGGCCCCAACAAGGTGCTCTCGGTGCCGGACGCCATCGGCATCGCCATCGAGGGGTGGTGGCGCGACAAGCAGGGCGTGCAGCAGGAGCTGATCCCCGACCCGTCGGCGCGCGCGGCCGGCGGCGCGGCCCCGGCGCGCGAGCAGGTCACCGTGTCCAGCACCGGCGGCGCGCAGATGCAGATGGGCCTCGAGCCGATCGGCAACGAGGCCTTCATGGGAACCTGCCCGGACTGCGGCTCGCAGCTCGAGTACGCGGAGGGGTGCGTGAAGTGCCACGTCTGCGGCTTCAGCGAGTGCGGGTGAGCGGCGGGACGTAGCACCCAACGTCCGCAACGC
>JBKPPN010000007.1:0-9140 GCA_046733575.1 Candidatus Methylomirabilota bacterium
CAGATCGGCGGTCAGGACGGCGCCGTCGGGCCCGGTGCCGCGCACGGTGGCGAGCTCGATACCGCGCTCGCCGGCGAGACGGCGCGCCTTGGGCGACGCCGGCGTGAGCCGCGCCGTCGCGCCGTTCGCGACCATCGGCGCCGTCGTGCGCGCCTCGACGTGCGCCAGGACGTCCGCCTTCTCGATGCGTCCGCTCCGCGTCGTCACCTGGGCCAGATCGACGCCGTGCTCGGCCGCGATCCGGCGCGCGAGGGGCGATGCCTTCACCGTCGCGGGACGTGAGCTCTCCTGCGTGTCCATGATCACCGCGAAGGCGCGACCGACGGGCACCACGTCGCCCTCACGCGCGGTGACGTCGCCCAGCACGCCGGAGGCGGGCGCCTCGATCTCGACCGTGACCTTGTCGGTCTCGATCTCGACGATCGCCTCGCCCTTGCTGACGCGCGCCCCCGGCGCCTTCAGCCACCGCACGACCTTCCCGGTCTCCTGGGCCAGCTCGAGGGCCGGCATGATGACGTCGGTCGGCATGCGGATCGCTCAGGCCTTGCGACAGAGGACGCGCGCGGCCTCGAACACGCTCTTCTCCGACGGCACCGTCAGGTCCTCGAGGACGGGCGAGAATGGAACGGGGACATCCATCGCGCCGATGCGCCGGACCGGCGCATCGAGGTGATAGAAGGCGCCCTCCGCGATCACCGACGCGATCTCGGCCGTGACGCCATAGCGCTCGTATCCTTCGTCCACCACGATGGCGCGTGACGTCTTCTTGGCCGAGTCGATCAGCGTCGCCTTGTCGAGCGGCCACGTCGTGCGCGGGTCGATGACCTCGGCGCTGATGCCGACGTCAGCCAGCATCGTCGCCGCGCCGAGGGCGACGGCCACCATGCTGCTCGTGGCCACGATCGTGACGTCGGTGCCGGCGCGCTTGATCTCCGCCACGCCGAAGGGAATCGTGTAGTCCTCCTCGGGCACCACGCCCTTCACGCGGTACATCATCTTGTCCTCGAAGATCACGACGGGACTGTCGTCGCGGATCGCGGTCTTCATCAGTCCCTTCGCCTCGTAGGGACCGGAGGGCAGCGCGACCTTGAGGCCCGGCACGTGACTGACCCAGGCGTGGAGCGACTGCGAGTGCTGCGCGGCCGAGCGTCGCGTGGCGCCCAGCGTGGTGCGAAAGACGATCGGGACCTTGATCTTGCCGCCCGACATGTAATGCGCCTTGGCGGCCTGGTTCACCATCTGGTCCATCGTGAGCGTGATGAAGTCGCCGAACATGACGTCGACGATGGGGCGCATGCCGGTCATCGCGGCGCCGACGCCGATGCCCGCGTAGCCGGGCTCGGAGATCGGGGTGTCGATCACGCGCTTGGTGCCGAACTCGTTCACGAGTCCCACCAGCGTCTTGAACGGATGCCCCGCCTCCGCGACGTCCTCGCCGATGAGGAACACGCGCGGATCCCGTCGCATCTCCTCCGCGATCGCCTCCCGCACCGCCTCGCCGTACGTCAGCTCCCGCTCACCCATGACTGCCCCCTGCTCTCGACGTGGGTCGATTCTAGTGGTTTTCAGTCGCGACGCCACTCGGTGGCCCCGAAGCGGTCGTGACCGAGGAAGTTGTACGAGAGGGTCACCGTCTCGACGAGCTGATGCCGGTCGCGGAGGTCGGGCGTGCGGGTGTCGCGCGTGGTCACGACGTACTGCAGGCCGATGGCGTGGGGCCCCGAGATGCGCAGGGTGAAGCCGAGCTGACCGCGGGAGATGTTCTCGCGGCCGAACTTGTCGGTGCTGACGCCGCCCTCGGTGCCCGTGCCGGCCACGAAGTACTGCCGTCCGCTCGCCTCGAGCATCGCGCGCTCATCGAAGATGACTCGCACGCCGGCCACGATCTCCGGGATGAGGCCGTAGTGGTAGTCGCGCTCCGCCTGGTCGGTGACGGTGCCGGCGGCGCCGAAGCCCAGTCCGCCGAGGAGCGTGCCCTGCACGGCGACCCTGGGGGCCGCCCACCACTGCGCGACGCTGCCGAGCGAGACCGCGGTCGTGGCCACGCGGAAGATCTGGGGCGACAGGTACTCGTAGCTTCCGAACAGTCCCCACACGCCGCGCGCGTCGTCGCCCAGCGCCTCGTAGCGCCGGCCCGCGAGCAGGCCGCGGATCGAGACGTTCTCCAGGGCGTTCGCCGCGGTGCTGGCATTCGGCACCGCGGTGAACTCGAAGTGGAAGTAGTCGAAGGGCCGCGTGTACGTGTAGCCCGGCTTGCCGGGGAGGCCGTAGGTCATCGCATAGTCGCCGCTGCCTTCCTGGCGGTGGACGTCGCGTGTCAGCCCGGCGTTCTTCACGCGAGACGTCAGCGTCGCGCCGAGCCGCACGCGAAGGAACACCTCGGGATCGCGGCTGGGGAACACCGGCTTGAACCGATCGCCGAAGACCAGTCGGTTGAATCCGGTCGGCGGTGAGATGAGCGCCGCGCCGAGCTCGCGCCAGAATCCCGGCGCGTCGCCACCGCCCTCGAGGAGCAGGCTCGCCATGCGAAACGCCGCCTCGCCCACGAACGACCCGCCGATCCCGGTGGCGACGTGGTCGTTGATGGACGGCGGTGTCGTCTCGCCCGCGGTCTCCCAGACGAAGCTCCCGCCGATCGTGTACAGCAGCGACTCCCAGTAGCTCAGACCGGCCGACCGCGCCAGGCCGTAGTAGATGTTGCCCTGGTACGGGTGACCGATCTGGTTCACGCTGAACGGATCGCGATCGAACACCGGCTTCGTGCGGAGATTTCTCCAGATCGTCTCGCCGGTGACGTCGTAGTCGCGCCAGTCGTGCAAGACGTTGCGATCGACGAAGTTCAGGGCCGCGATGAACGCGGCGACCTCGGCGGCGGGAATGACGTAGCTCTTGCCGTCGCCCGTCTCCCACGACACGACCGGCGCGCGCGCCGGCTCCTGCGCACTGACGACACCGGGGACGACGAGGACGACGAGGGACAGGAGCAGGACGATCGCGCGCACGGCGCCCGACGACCCGTCGTGCATGGCGGTGAGGCTAGCACACGTTGTGCGTTCGCCCGAGCCGTCGGTCGTCTGCTCGCACGGTTGCTTCGTCCGTCCAAGTCGGCGACCATGCGCGGCAGAGGAGGAGCGTTGCCCATGGCGCCACATTCACCGGAGATCCTGCGGGACCGCGAACGAGCCCTCGAGGACGAGTTCTTCCGGCGCGAGGACCAGCGACTGGTGGAGCGCCTCAAGGAGCTCCGGGGCACCGCGTCCACGCGCGAGGCGCTCGCCAAGGCGTCGGGCATCAGCGATCCGGCGGTGCTCGACACGCTGCTCGCGCACGGGATCAAGGCCGAGACCGTGGCCGCGCTGTCGTTCGTGCCGCTCCTCGAGGTGGCGTGGGCGGACGGACGTCTCGATGCGAAGGAGCGGAGCGCGGTGCTGGCCCGCGCCCACGAAGCCGGGATCGAGTCCGGGTCGTTCGCGCACGGGCTGCTGGAGGCGTGGCTCGAGCGCCGTCCCGACCGCGGCCTGCTCACGGCGTGGACCCAGTTCGTGCACGGGCTCAGCGCGCGGCTGAGCCCGACGGAGGCCGCGGCGATGAAGACGGCGCTGATCCAGCGTGCCCGCACGGTGGCCACGGCGAGCGGCGGACTCTTCTCGAAGATCTCGAGCGAGGAGACAGCCGTGCTGGACCGGCTCGAGCACGCCTTCACGGGCGCCTGAGGCCGAGCGGGTCGCGTTCCGCGCGCGCCGCGTCTATCCTGTCGCCGTGTCTCGACGATGAGCACGGAGCCGAGCCTCCTCGAAGCCCCCCCCGTCTCCGCCGCGCGGAAGTGGGCCATCACCCTGACCGTCATGGTGGTGGCGTTCATGCAGATCCTCGACACGAGCGTGACGAACGTCATCCTGCCTCACCTGCAGGGCTCGCTCTCGGCGGGACTCGACGAGGTGTCGTGGGTCATCACGTCATACCTCGCCGCCAACGCCATCGTCATCCCCGCCACGGGATGGCTGACGCGCGTGTTCGGACGCAAGAAGTTCTTCCTGATCTGTACCACGCTGTTCGTGGTGAGCTCGTTCGTCTCCGGCGCCGCGCCTGACCTCACCACGCTGATCATCGCCCGCATCTTCCAGGGCCTCGGCGGTGGCCCGATCATCCCGCTCTCGCAGGCGATCCTCTGGGAGATCTTCCCCTTCCACCAGCGCGGCCTCGCCATGGCGGTGTGGGGCTTCGGCTTCATCCTCGGCCCGATCCTCGGTCCGACCGTGGGCGGGTATCTCGCCGACGAGTGGTCGTGGCGGTGGATCTTCTACATCAACCTGCCCGTCGGGATGCTGGGCTTCGCGATGGGACTGGCGTGCCTGTTCGATTCACCCTACCAGCGCCGCGCCGGACGCATCGACTGGTGGGGCCTCGGCTTCATGGTGGTGGGGTTCGGCTGCCTGCAGCTCGTGCTGGACCGCGGCGAGCGCGAGGAGTGGTTCGACTCGCACGCGATCTCCATGCTGACGGTGGTGGCCGTCCTCGCGCTCGTCGCGTTCCTCGTGCGCGAGTGGACGACCGACGACCCCGTGCTCGACCTCACCGTGTTCGGCGACCGCAACTTCGCCGCCGGCGTGGCCGTCGCCGCGATCGTGGGCTTCGGGATGTTCTCGGGGATGCTGCTGCTCGCGCTCTTCACGCAGAAGCTGCTGAACTACGACGCCTGGACGTCCGGCCTCGTGCTCGCGCCCGGCGGCCTCGGCAACATCTGCTCGCTGTTCGCGTCGGGCATCGTCACGCGCGTCGACCAGCGGATGATGCTCGCCTTCGGCTGTCTGCTGAACGCGGTCGCGCTCTACATGATGACGGAAGTGACGCTGACGATGGACTACTGGGCCCTGGCCCTGCCGCGCTTCATCCAGGGCTTCGCCATCGGCTTCATCTTCGTGCCGCTCTCGACGCTGACGCTGGCTCGCATCCCGCGCGAGAAGCTCGTCGCGGCCACGGCCGCGTACGGCATGGCACGCAACCTCGGCGGCAGCGTCGGCATCGCGGTCGTCACCACGCTGCTCGCCCAGCGCAGCCAGCTCCACCAGTCGGTGCTGGTGGGTCACATCACGCCCGGTGATGCGCAGACGGCCGAGCGACTCGCCCGGTGGGGCCGCCACTTCATGACGCTCGGTCACGACGCCTTCACCGCGCAGAGCCAGGCCCTCGGCATGGTCTACCGCGAAACGATGGCCCAGGCGCAGCTCCTCGCCTACTCCGACGACTTCTGGCTCCTCACCGCGATGTTCCTCACCGTCCCTCTTTTCCTGCCCTTCATGCGCCGGATCCGCCTCGACCGTCAACCCTCGGCATCGAGCGCCGACACCGAACCGTCCGTCGCCCACGCCGCCGAGCCCGCCGGCTGACCGCCGTCGCGGTTAAGCCGACGCGTCGCGACGAGCAGGCCGCGCCGAGCACCGGCCCGGCGGAGCCGGGCCGGTTGGCGTAGGAGGGTTTGGGGACCCTCCGAGGGTCCCCATGACAGTCAGCCAGGCAGGAACGGACCGGGATCGCGGATCAACCCGGCCGTCGCGCAGTGCGGACCGCCGCCCGTCTTGACGAACTCGCTCATCTCGACCTCGATCACGTCGCACCCCCGCTCGCGCAACGCCCGCGTCGTCACCGGATTCCCGGTGGGCAGCACCACCACGCCGGGCTCCAGCACGAGCGTGTTGCACGCCGAGTTCGCCGCCTCGTCGGGCGGCGCCTCGACGAGATCGACGCCGAGGCGGCGCAGGTACGTGAGGAACGACGGCTCCAGCCGGCGCGGGTCGACGACGGCCACCCAGGCGCTCGCCATGCCGAACGCGATGTCGAGATGGATCACGTCGCGGAACGTGGTGACGTGGATGTCCTCCACGCCAGCGTCACGCAGCACGGGCCACACCTGCCGGATGCCGTCGGCGTTCGTGCTCGGGCCCACGCCGATCACGAGGTGCCGCGGATCGATCCACTGGCAGTTGCCGCCGAGCTCGAGCACGCCGCGGCCGTGGATCGTGTAGAGGATCGGGCAGCCGAGCTGCATCAGCGTCTTCGCGAGGAGCGCCTCGAAGCCGCGCCGCCAGGGCGCCAGTCCGTAGCGCGGGACGATGGCGCCGCCGTTGATGACGAAGGCCGACGCGGGCGCCCACAGCATGCGAAGGCGTCCGTAGGGGCCGCGCGCCTCGGCGGGTGGATCGAGGTACACGACCTCGCTGCCGAACTTGGTCAGCACGTCGACGAGCGCCTGGTGCTGTCGCCGCATGAGGGCGAGATCGGGGAACTCGCCCTGCACGTCGTAGAAGCGCGGATTCGCGCGCACCTCCGCGGCGGCCTCGTTGTCGCTCGGTCGGCTGACGAGCACCATGCGCAGACGGCCCATCTCGGACTGCGCGCCCCAGCGTCGACCCCAGATCGCCTCGACCTCGTCCAGGAACGAGATCGCGGCGAGGTCGATGGCGGCGTCGCGACGATCGCTCACGCGTAGACGTCCTCGTCGACCTGCGCGGGCGCGGGATACGGCGCGGTGAGCGCGAACTCCACGCCCTTCTCGATCTCGCTCTTGACGTCGGCCAGGATCCGCTCGAACGTCCCGGCGTCGACGAGCTTCTGCGCCGTGAGCCGCGTGGCCAGCGTCTGGAGCGGATCGCGCGTCGTCATCCACTCCTTCTCCTCGTCGCGCGAGCGGTACTCGCGGTTGACGTCGCCCACGTGGTGGCCGTAGTAGCGATACGTCTTGCACTCGAGGAACGCGGGCCCCTCGCCGCGCCGCGCGCGCTCGACGAGCCGCCGCATGGTCTCGAACACCGCGAGCACGTCCTGGCCGTCCACGCCCTCGGAGGGGATGCCGAACGCCCGCGCGCGCGACAGGATCTCGCCCGCCACGGTCTCCTTGGCCGGCGTGTACTCGCCGTAGAGGTTGTTCTCGCAGACGTAGATCACGGGCAGCGACCACAGCGCGGCCATGTTCATGGACTCGTAGAGGAGGCCCTGACCGAGCGCGCCGTCGCCGAAGAAGCACACGGCCACCTGCTCGGTGCCGCGCATCTTGGCCGACAGCGCGGCGCCCGTCGCGATTCCCGCCGAGCCGCCCACGATCGCGTTGGCGCCGAGGTTGCCCGTCTCGGGATCCGCGATGTGCATGGAGCCGCCCTTGCCACGGCAGTAGCCGGGCTCCTTGCCGAGGAGCTCGGCGAACATCCGGTGCACCGAGGCGCCCTTCGCCAGACAGTGACCGTGGCCGCGATGCGTGCTGGTGATGAAGTCGTCGCGTCGCAGCGCCTCGCACACGCCGACGGCGACGCCCTCCTCGCCCACGTAGAGATGGGCGAGGCCGGGCATCTTGGCGCCCTTGTAGAGCTCGTGCACCTGCTCCTCGAAGGCGCGGATCTTCGCCATCTGGCGATACATGTGCAGGTGCTGCTCGAGCTCCATCCGCGGTTCGATCGTCGGCGTGGTCATGGCTCCTCCCGTGGCGTCCGGTGCTCCTGCGCGCGCTCGTGCGTCGTCGCGTCCGGCATGAGACTTAGCACAGGCGCGACGTCAGTCAAGCGCGGTCCAGGACGGCATGGATCATCACGATGCGGCCCTCCTCCCGGTTGCGGATGCCGGCGGCGATGATGGCGTCGAGCGCGTCGCCCATGACGATGCGCGGAATGCTGTGCACGGGCACGGCGGCGCCGGTGCTGGGTCCCGTCAGCTCGGCCGTGACGTCGCACCACTCGCGCACGCGAAACCCTGCGCCTTCCATCGCCGTCCGCATGGCCTCCGGCGTGCGCAGGAAGTTCAGCCGCTCGTCGACGGCCCACATCACGGGAAAGACGATCGGCTGCACCGCCCCCGCCATGGGCTCCTGCAGGGCGAGCACGCCGCCGGGACGGAGCACCCGGGCGAAGCCCGCGTAGAGACGCTCCTTGTCCGCGATGTTCATGCCGCTGTTCTGCGTCCACACCACGTCGTACGGACCGCGCGTGACGTCGAGCGCGAGCGCGTCGCCGTGCTCGTGTCTCACGCGATCGGCGAGGCCGAGACGGGCCGTGAGCGCGGCGCCGGTGCGGACGTAGGACTCGGTGGCGTCGAGCACGGTCACGTGACAGCCGAACTCGACGGCCAGCGTGCGGGCGGGACCGCCGAAGCCGCCCCCCACGTCGAGAACGCGCATCCCGGGGCCGAGCCCGGCCAGCCGGGCCAGGCGCTCGGTCGCCGGCTTGCCGCCGCCGTGGAACTGATCGAAGGGCGCGAGGTCGCCGATCGTCAGCGCGTCGAGATTCTTGCCAGACTTCAGGAGACCGTCGAGGATCGCGTGCTCCAGATTGTCGCGGCCCCAGTACGTCGTCGCGGCGGATACCGTCGTGTCGGGCATGCGGTGAGCCTACACCGTGAGGTATTCGTGGCGGAGGGCGGCGTCGGCCTCGAACTCCTCCACGGTGCCCGCGAAGCGCACGTGCCCCTTGTCCAGGATGCAGATCCTGTCCGCCACGCCGAGGGCCAGTCCCAGGTTCTGCTCGGCCATCAGGACGGTCATTCCCTGCTGCAGCAGCATGTCGATCTGCTCCGCGAGCGCCTCGACGACGATGGGCGCCAGCCCCTCGGACGGCTCGTCCAGGATCAGCAGGCGCGGATTGCCCATGAGCGCGCGGCCCACCGCGAGCATCTGCTGCTCGCCGCCCGAGAGGTGGCCGGCCCGGCGACGGTCGAGTCCCGCGAGGAGGGGAAACGCCGCGTACACGCGGTCGACCGTCCACGCGGCCCCGTCCGTCGACGCCCGTCGGGCGACCTCCAGGTTCTCGCGCACGGTGAGATCACCGAAGAGGCGGCGCTCCTGGGGGACGAAGCCGATGCCCTGTCGCGAGACGCGATACGGCTCCCAGCCGGTGATGTCGATGCCGTCGAACACGACGCGACCCGAGCGGGGCGGCGTGAGACCGACGAGGCTCCGGAGCGTCGTCGTCTTGCCCACGCCGTTGCGCCCGAGCAGGCAGAGCGCCTGCCGCGCGGCGACGTCGAGACTCACGCCGAACAGCACCTGGCTCAGCCCGTAGCTGGTGTAGAGGTCGCGCACCTCGAGCATCAGCGCGACCGCCGACGCTTGATGGCGCCTTCGCCGAGATAGACGCGCTTGACCTCGTCGTGACGCCGGA
>JBKPPN010000008.1:0-5751 GCA_046733575.1 Candidatus Methylomirabilota bacterium
CTCCACGCCCACGTTGCGGCCGGCGGCGCCGCGGTTCTGGGCGAGGGCCACCACCTCGACGTCGGGGAACTCGCGCGCGATGTGATCGGCGGTGCCGTCGCGCGAGCCGTTGTCGACGACGACGATGCGCGGACGCTCGGGAAGGCGCTGCGCGTGTTGCACCGTCCGGCGCACCTCGTCGCGACGCTCGTGGGTCAGGATCACGACCGCCACGCGCGGATCGCTCATCGTGCGACGCGCCAGTACCGCTCGTCGGCGAAGACGTCGTCGTGCCCGGGCCGTCCCGGTGTGCCGAGCGCGCCGAGCTGCGAGCGGTAGCACGCCACGGCCGCGCGCTTGGGCGCGGTGTCGGCGGACACCGTGCACGGCGACAGCGTGAGGCCCTCGGACGCCAGCCTCTCCAGCTTCTCGTCGCGCAACCCGGGATACCGGCGATAGATCGCGTCCTCGTACAGTGCCCAGCGCACACGGAGTCGATCGACGGCGAGGCGCGCTGCCTCGTGCGTGAGCACGTGATCGCTGTGGAAGAGGCCGAGCGGCAGCAGGACCGTCGCGGGCCGCGCGCGCGCGAGCACGACGGCGAGCGCGGTGGCAAGCGTGTCCGCGTCCGGCGACGCGCCGTACTGATTGTCGGGGAAGTCGAGCCAGCAGGGCTGGGCGCCGAGAGTCGCCAGCCCCGCGCGGTCCTCCTCGCGCCGGGCCGCCACGGCCTGCGCGCTCGACGCGAAGCCCGACGCCCGATCCCACTCCGTCAGGTCCACGCCGTCGGGAGGCGGACCGGCCAGCGCGGTGACAACGTGTGCGCCGGGGTGGCGCGCCAGGAGCGCCCCGCACGAGAAGACGCCGTCGTCGAGATGTGGCGACACGACGACGAGCGGGCGCTCGGCACAGAACGCCGCACCGTTCATGCTCGGGCCGGAGCGTTCGAGCGCCTCATTTCCGAGCTTCCACGAACAGGCTCTCGCGCTCGCGGTTGTCGAGCCCGACCAGGATCGCATCGCCGGACACGGTCTCGCGAAACGCGCAGCGCACGACGTCGCGGAACGCCGCACGCTCCAGGAACTCCCGGAGCGCGTCGAAGGTGAAGGGCGTGCGCACGGAGCCGTACCAGATGATCTGGGTGACGAGCTTCATGCCGATGGCGATCGCGTCGGCGTCGGGGACGTAGAAGTAGGCGTGATCGCCGCGCAGGTACGCCTGGATGGCGCGGTCGAGATCGGGGACGGCGACGCGGAGCACGCCGCCCGGACGCAGCACGCGGTGCAGCTCGCGCAGGGCGGGCACGACGTCGAAGTACGCCAGATCCTGGAGCGCGTGGATCGCGACGATGGCGTCGACGTCGTCGTCGGGCATGGCCAGCCCGTCCCGGATGTCGCCGCGTACGTCGATTCCGACCGCGTCGATGCGATCCGCGTTGATCCAGCCCGGCGCCGGTGTCGGACCGCACCCGAAATTCAGCCGTCGCGTGCGCGGCGCCACCACCTCCACGCGTCAGAACACCCGGCGGTACATCGAGCAGCCGCGGCAGACCTCGGGCGGCGTCGCGGACCGCAGCGCGTCGCGGAACTCCGTGTACGCCCGACCGCGCCACACCGTGGCCAGGCCGTCGGCGACGACGTCGCCCAGGACGGCCCGATCCTCGCCCATCAGCATGCAGCACGGCTGCACCTTGCCGGCGTGCGTGACGTACGCGGAGCGCCACGGCCAGTCGCAGCCCGGAGTGCCGGCCTCGCGCGGTGTGGGCGGCGGCTCGATCTCGGGCAGGCGCAGCGTGACCCCGGACGCCGCCGCTTCGCGCTGGGCAGCCGCGAAGGCCTGGCGCGCGTCGACGTCGCTCGCCGACGGCTGGACCTGCCAGAGCGCCTGTGATGCGGTGAAGCGGCGGATCTCGGCGTACGCGGCGTCGTCGCCGGTGTCGCTGAACGAGTGCGAGAGGTTCTGCACCCGCACGTTCGGGATCCGCCAGGAGGCGGCAAGGCGCACGACGCCGGGGAGGTCGGCGACGTTGTGGCGCATGGCGACGAACACGAGGGACAGGTCGGGCCGGTCGCTGCCCAGTTGCTCCTTGACCTCGACCAGGCCGGCGATGTTCGCGCACACGTCGGCGAACCGGGCGCCGTCACGGATGTGCTCGTACGTCTGCGCGCTCGCGCCGTCGAGCGAGACGTGGAGCCAGCCCAGGCCGGCCCGGACGAGCGCCTCCGCCCGCGCCCGCGTGAGCAGCGTCGCGTTGGTGTTGAAGCCGACCCGGATGCCGCGCGCCGCCGCGTACTCGATCATCCGCACGAGATCGGGGGCGAGGAGCGGCTCGCCCAGACCCTGCAGGGTCACCCGTTCCAGTCCGGCCACGCCGTCGACGAGCGCGCGAAACGTCTCGAACGACAGCGCGCCGTCGGTGCGGTTGACGGGCGGGCGATAGCGCACCAGGCACATCCGGCAGCGGAGGTTGCACGCGGCGGTGACCTCGACCTGAAGTTCGCGCGGGGGCGGCGGCTCGACGTCGTGAACAGACATGGCGACCACCGCGCCGTGCAAACCACTCGCCGGTGGGAACAGAGCTCTGCGTGTGTAAGAGAACTGCGGACGCGCCAGGCGTGAGCGGAACGACGGTGTGCAGAAGTCTGCGGTGATGCGGGCAGCTTGCGTACACCGATGGGGCGCGATGTTGCAGCTCGCGCGCGCGGACGTTACGTGATCGTCAGCACCCCGCGACGCTCGCCGCACACGGGGCAGGTGCCCCACGTCCGCGTGAGCTGCACCGTCGTCTCGAGCTCGGCGAGGGCGTCCAGGACGCGGTCCGGGGTCAGCCCGGACTTGGTGCACAGACAGTGGACGCACATCCCGCCGGAGAGCAAGACGCGCGCGATGTCGTGACGGTCGGACATAGAGCCCGCTGCCACCATAGCACCGCCGTCGGACCGCGGAAACGCACAAACGGTTTGCCCGCCGCGCGCGGAGTCGGGGATACTGCCTGCGGCCGACGGTCGCGTCCCGCCGTTCCGCCGAGGAGGACCCGGATGCCGCTCCAGCCGATGATCACCGGTGCGCGTCACATGGTGGCGTCCGGGCACTACCTGGCGACGGAGGCCGCGCACGCGATCCTGCAGGCGGGGGGCAACGCGATCGATGCCGGCGTGGCGGCCGGCATCGCGCTGGGCGTCGTGCACAGCGACCAGGTGCAGGTGACCGGCGTGGCGCCCATGATCATCTATCTCGCCGACCGCGACGAGGTCGTGACGATCGCGGGACTGGGCGGCTGGCCGCGCGCGACCCGGCTCGAGACGTTCACGCGCGAGCACGGCGGGACGATCCCGCTCGGCATCCTGCGGACCGTCGTCCCCGCCGCGCCCGACGCGTGGATCGTCGCCCTCGAGCGCTACGGCACCATGAGCTTCGGCGACGTCGCGAGCGCCGCCATCCGGTACGCGCGGGAGGGCTTCACCATGCATCCCGTGATGGCGCACTACATCGCCAAGAACGCCGAGACGTACCGTCGCTGGCCGCAGAACGCAGCGATCTGGCTGCCGGGCGGACGGCCGCCCCAGGAAGGCGAGCTGTTCGTGCAGGCGGATCTCGCCCGCGCGCTGCAGTTCATGGCCGACGAGGAGCGCGCCGCGAGCGGGCGCGGTCGCGCGGCGGGACTCGCCGCCGCACGCGCCGCCTTCTACCGCGGCGATCTCGCCACCGCGATGGTCCGCTATCACCGGGAGCACGGCGGTCTCCTCAGCGAGGACGACCTCGCCAGGTATCACTCGGAGGTCGAGGCGCCGGTGCGCAGGACGTTCCACGGCATCGACGTGCTCACGTGCGGCGCGTGGTGCCAGGGGCCCGTGATGCTGCAGATGCTCTCGCTGCTCGAGGCGGACGACCTCGTCGCCCTCGGTCACAACTCGCCCGCCTACGTCCACGTGGTGACCGAGGCGATGAAGCTGGCCTTCGCGGATCGCGAGCGCTACTACGGCGACCCGCGCTTCGTGCGCGTGCCCCTCGACACGTTGCTGTCACCGGCGTACGCGGCGGAGCGACGACGCGCCGTTCAGGCGGATCGCGCGTGGCCGGAGATGCCACCCGCGGGCGCGATCCCCGGGTTCGACGAGCGCGCGCCATCGATGCCGGCGCCCTCGATCGAGGCGGCGGCCTCGCCCGCGCTGCCGGGCGATACGTCATACGTCTGCGTGGTCGACGCGCGGGGCAACGCGATCTCCGCGACGCCGAGCGACGTCTCCTGGGACAGTCCGGCGATCCCCGGGCTCGGCTTCGTGCCGTCGGCGCGCGGCTCGCAGTCGTTCACGATCCCCGGGCACCCCTCGTGCATCGCGGCCGGCAAGCGTCCGCGCCTGACCCCGAATCCCGCCCTCGCGATCCGGCGCGGGACATTCCTCATGCCGTTCGGCGCGCCGGGCGGCGACCTGCAACCGCAGGGCATGCTGCAGGTGTTCCTGAACCACGTCGTGTTCGGGATGCCCATCCAGGAGGCGGTGGAGGCGCCGCGCTTCGTGACGCACAGCTTCCCCGGCAGCTTCGAGCCGCATCCCTATTATCCGGGGCGGCTCGACCTCGAGCGCGGCGTCGGCGCGGCGACGGGCGAGGCGATCGAACGTCTCGGTCACGCGGTGCAGTGGCTGCCCGATCTCTCGATCAGCACGGCCGGCGTGTGCGCGATCGTGGCCGACCGCGAGCGCGGGATTCTCTACGGCGGCGCCGACCCGCGTCGCGCCGCCCGCGCGATGGGGTGGTAGTAGCGCGCACGACCGCGCGGCGCGACATCGCAGGAAGGAGTCGGGCGCGATGGAGACCAAGGGCGAGCAGCGAACGCACGAGGCGATCTCGGCCGCGCTCTGCGGGCGACCCGCGGACCTCGGGCCGGGTCGCGCCCGCGTGGTGCTGACCGCGACGCCGGAGATGGCGGCGGACGGACGACGGCTCGTGCACGGCGGCTTCACGTTCGGGCTCGCCGATTACGCCGCGATGCTGGCCGTCAACGAGCCGACCGTGGTGCTGGCGAGCGCGGAGACGAAGTTCCTCGGTCCCGTCGTCGTCGGTGACGCGCTCGAGGCCGACGCCGCCGTGGAGCGGACCGACGGCAAGAAGCGCTGGGTGAAGGTCGTCGTGCGACGGGGCGACACGCCGGTGATGGAAGGCCAGTTCCTGGCCGTCGTCCCCGATCAGCACATCCTCGACCTGCGGAAGCGCTGATCGCGGGCGCCTCGACGCGCCCCGCGCGATCACACGACGCCGTCGCGTTTCAGGTCCGCGAGGGCGTCGGCCGAGAGGTTGAGCAGCGAGCCGTAGACCTCCGCGTTGTGCTGGCCGAGGGTGGGCGCGCACGTGATCTCGGTCGGAGAATCCGAGAGGCGGACGGGATTGCCCGGCATCGGGAACCTGCCGCGCCGCGGGTGCTCGAGTTCCGTGATGAATCCACGCCCGCGCAGGTGCTCGTCGGCCAGCACCTCGGTGGAGTCGAGCACGGCGCCCGCGGGCACGCCCTTGGCGGCGAGGATCTTCATCGCTTCCTGCTTGGTGTGCTTCTCGGTCCACGCCTCGATCATCGCGTCGATGTCGTCGACGAACGCCACGCGGTCGCGCCGGTCCGCATAGCGCGGGTCGTCGCCCAGCTCAGGACGACCGCACACCTCGCACAGCGTCTTCCACATGTCGACGGTGGCGCAGTGGATGAACAGGTAGTCGTTCGGCCCGAAGGGCCGGCACCGATAGATGTTCGACGGGCACGCGTTGACGGAGCGGTTGCCC
>JBKPPN010000009.1:0-6095 GCA_046733575.1 Candidatus Methylomirabilota bacterium
GGGTCGACGTTCTCGATGGAGCAGATGATGACCACGTTGTCGGCCAGGTCGCGCATGACCTCGAGCTCGAACTCGTTCCACCCGATCACCGACTCCTCGTTGAGCACGCTGGAGACGGGCGTCTGGGCGAGGCCCCAGCGCACCGCGCCCTCCAGCTCCTCCGCGTTCCATGCGATGGACCCGCCGCTGCCGCCGAGCGTGAACGACGGCCGGATGATGGCGGGATAGCCGATTCGCGCGACGATGGCGCGGGCGTCCTCGAGCGAGGACGCCTGCCCCGAGCGCGGCAGCGCGAGCCCGAGCGACTCCATGGCGCGCTTGAAGAGCTGACGGTCCTCGGCCTTCTTGATGGCGGGCAGCTTGGCGCCGATCATCTCCACGCCGAGGCGATCCAGCGTGCCGTCCTCGGCGAGGGCGACGGCCAGGTTGAGCGCGGTCTGGCCGCCCAGCGTGGGCAAGAGCGCCTGCGGTCGCTCGCGCGCGATGATCTTGGCCACGACCTCCGACGTGAGCGGCTCGATGTAGGTGCGGTGGGCCAGGTCGGGGTCGGTCATGATCGTGGCGGGATTGGAGTTGACGAGGACGACCTCGAAGCCTTCCTCGCGGAGCGCCTTGCACGCTTGTGCCCCCGAGTAGTCGAACTCGCAGGCCTGCCCGATCACGATCGGGCCCGACCCGATGATCAGGATTTTCTTCAGATCTGCGCGGCGGGGCATGCCGTCAGCCGCTCGCCGTCCTACTCCTCCACCAGCCCGTAGACGATCGACGTTTCCGGCTTCGCCTCCTCGCGCTTGTAGAGCACGTCATCCAGGCGGCCCGACCCGATCCACACCACCTCGCCGTCGCCCCACAGCTGCTCGCCGATCACGCTCATGCGCTTCTCCACGCGCTCCTTCACGGCGTGCGCCTCCAGCGACAGCTCGCTCTGCGTGGTGAACGAGGTCCACTCGGGTTTCTGGCCCACGCCCTCCGTCTTGCGGTAGGAGATCAGGTACTTGGGCATTGGACGATCAGCCTCCTTTGACGCTCATCAGCGCGGTGAATCGCGCGAACAGGTAGCTCGCATCGTGCGGCCCGGGCGACGCTTCCGGGTGGTACTGCACGGAGAGGACGGGCCACTCGCGGTGGCGCAGGCCCTCGCACGTGCCGTCGTTGAGGTTGACGTGACTCGGCTCCCAGCCCGACGCGGCGAGCGACGCGGGATCGACCGAGAACCCGTGGTTCTGCGACGTGATCTCGACCCGACCGGTGGCGAGGTCCTTCACGGGATGGTTCGCGCCGTGATGACCGAACGCCAGCTTGTACGTCCGTCCGCCCGCCGCGAGCCCGATGATCTGGTGCCCGAGACAGATCCCGAAGATCGGCACACGACCGAGCAGCCCGCGGACGGAATCGATCAGGTACGGCACGCCCTCGGGATCCCCCGGCCCGTTCGAGAGGAACACGCCGTCGGGCTTGCGCTCCAGCACCTCGTCGGCCGTCGTCGTCGCGGGAACGACGGTGACGTCGCAGCCGGCGGACGCGAGCTGGCGCAGGATGTTCAGCTTGATCCCCGCGTCGTACGCCACGACACGAAACGCGTTCGCGGTCCTGGGTGTCGTGTAGCCCGCGCGGGAGTCCCACGCGCCTTCCGTCCAGCCGAACGACGACGCCGACGTCACCTCGCTCACCAGGTCGCGCCCCACGAGGGATGGCAAGGCCTTCGCGCGCTCGCGGAGCACCGCGATGTCGAGCTGGGTCGACGACACGATGCCGTCCTGGGCGCCGTGATCCCGGAGGTGACGCGTCAGCGCGCGGGTGTCGATGCCCTGCAGCCCGACGAGATCGTGACGGCGCATGTACTCGTCGAGGCTCAGCCGTCCCCGCCAGCTCGACGTCACGGCCGACGCCTCCTTGACGATGAAGCCGTTCACCCACGGCCGGCGCGACTCGACGTCCTCGTCGTTGAGCCCATAGTTGCCGATCATCGGGTAGGTCATGGCCACGATCTGCCCGCGGTATGACGGGTCGGTGAGCACCTCCTGGTAACCCGACATCGCGGTGTTGAAGATCACCTCGCCCGACGTCTCGCCGACGGCGCCGAGCGCCTCGCCGCGGAAGGCGCGACCGTCGCGAAGCACGAGGACGGCGGGCGTGCTGCGCCGGCTCACCCGACGAGGCCCCTCTCCGCCGACCACACCGGCGTCCCGCCCACGATGGTCATCCACGGACCTCCCGTCATCGTCCATCCGCCGAAGGGCGTGTTGCGGCTGCGTCCAAGGAACCGCGCGGGGTCGACGGTTCGTTCCCCGGAGATGTCCAGGATCGTGAGGTCGGCCGGTGCGCCGGGCGCAAGACGACCGCCCGGCAGGCCCAGCACGCGCGCGGGGTCGTGGCTCATCCGCGCGACGAGCGTCGCGAGCGACAGCCGCCCCGTGCCGACGAGACGATCCAGCATGAGCGCCACCGCGGTTTCGAGTCCCACGATGCCGAAGGCGGCCTGGTCGAACTCGCCCTCCTTCTCCGAGAGGGCGTGGGGCGCGTGGTCCGTCGCGATGCAGTCGATCGTGCCGTCCGCGAGCGCCTCGACGAGCATCTCGACGTCGCGCTTGCTCCGCAAGGGGGGCGCCATCTTGAGGTTCGAGTCGAAGGACCGCACCGCTTCGTCGGTCAGCACGAGGTGGTGCGGCGTGACTTCCGCGGTGACCGAGATGCCGCGCGCTTTCGCGTCGCGCACGAGGCGGACGGATCCCGCCGTCGACAGGTGCGCGATGTGGACGTGCGCGCCCGTCAGCTCCGCGAGAAGGATGTCGCGCGCGACCATCACGTCTTCCGCCGCGGCGGGGGAGGCGAGGATGCCGAGTTCGGTCGAGACGACGCCCTCGTGCATCGAGCCGCCGCGCGAGAGGTTGACGTCCTCGGCGTGACTGATGATCGGCGCGCCGAACGGCAGCGTGTACTCCATGGCGCGACGGTAGAGGTTGGCGTTCATGATGCACTTGCCGTCGTCGGAGAACGCGACGCAGCCGGCGTCGGCCAGCTCGGCGAGCTCGGCCAGCTCCTTCCCTTCGAGATTCCGTGTGACGGCGCCGATGGGATGCACGCGCACCACGCCCTCGCTGCGTGCCTTGGCGAGGATGTAGTCGGTGACCGCCCCGTTGTCGTTCACGGGATTGGTGTTCGCCATCGCGGCGACGGCGGTGAAGCCGCCCGCGGCCGCGGCGCGCGTCCCCGTCGCGACGGTCTCCTTGTACTCGAAGCCGGGTTCGCGCAGGTGGACGTGGATGTCGATGAACCCGGGACAGACGACGCGATTGCGCGCATCGATCACGCGCGCACCGTCGGCCGCGGACAGGTTCCGGCCGATGCGCGTGATCGAGCCGTCGATGACGAGGACGTCTTGCACGGCGTCGACGCCGGAGGCGGGGTCGATGACGCGGCCGTGCTTGATCAGGAGCGTGCTCATGCCGTCTGGCCTCCCTTGCTCCCCGCGAGCAGGAACAGCACCCCCATCCGGATGGCCACCCCCTTCGACACCTGGTCGAGGATCACCGAGTACGGGCTGTCCGCGATCTCCGGCGAGAGCTCGACGCCGCGGTTCACGGGACCGGGATGCATGATCAGCACGTCGGAGCGGGCGTGCCTCGCGAGCTTGTCGAGGGTGAGTCCCCAGTAGCGCGAGTACTCGCGAAGCGACGGGATGAGGCCACCCGTCATCCGCTCGTGCTGCAGGCGCAGCATCATGATGACGTCGGCGTCGCGGATGGCGTCTTCGAGGCGATGGCTGACCTTCACGCCGAGCTCCTGCGCGCCGGGCGGGATCAGCGTCGGCGGCCCCGCGATGGTCACGCTCATCCCGAGCTTGCGCATGCCGTGGATGTTGGAGCGTGCGACGCGACTGTGCGCGATGTCGCCGACGATCGCCACGTTGAGCCCGTCGAAGTGGCCCTTGTGCTCCCGGATCGTGAGCAGGTCCAGGAGCGCCTGCGTGGGATGCTCGTGGGCGCCGTCGCCCGCGTTCACGATGCTGCAGGACAGCTCGCGGGCCAGGATCTCCGCCGCGCCCGACGACGAGTGGCGCACGACCACCACGTCGGGGCTCATGGCCGCGATGTTCTTGGCCGTGTCGATGAAGCTCTCGCCCTTGCCCACGCTCGAGCCCGAAGCAGAGAAGTTGATGACGTCGGCGGACAGCCACTTGCCCGCGATCTCGAACGACGTGCGCGTGCGCGTGGACGACTCGTAGAAGAGGTTGACCACCGTCTTGCCGCGCAGGGCAGGCACCTTCTTGATCTCCCGCGTGGCGATCTCCTGCATGCCCGCGCCGGTGTCGATCAGCTCGAGGATCTCGCTCGCCTCGAGGGCGCGGATGGTCAAGAGGTCCTTGCGCGTCCACGTCATCAGGAGCCCTCCTCGGGTTCTTCGATGACGACACGGTCGTCGCCGTCGTGCTCCTTCATGCGCACGGCGACGCTCTCGCGTCGGGATGTGGGGAGATTCTTGCCGATGAAGTCCGGCCGGATGGGCAGCTCGCGGTGCCCGCGGTCGATCATGATGGCGAGCTGGATGGCCTTGGGGCGCCCGAAGTCGATCAGGGCGTCGAGCGCGGCGCGGACCGTGCGACCGGTGAACAGCACGTCGTCGACGAGCACCACCGTCTTGCCCTTGATGGAGAACGGGATGTCGGTGGGCTGGATGACCGGCTTTCGCAGATCGAGGTCGTCGCGGTAGAGCGTGATGTCGAGCGCGCCGACGGGCAGCGTGGCGCCGTCGATGGCCGCGATCTTCGCGGCGAGGCGACGCGCGATGGTCACCCCCCGCGTGCGCAGGCCGACGAAGGTGACGTCGGCGGGGCCGTTGTTGCGCTCGAGGATCTCGTGGGCGATGCGGGTGAGGGCGCGATCGAGGGCGGCCGCATCGAGGACTTCCGTCTTCTCGCGGTGCTTCATGACTCTCCTTGCGAGCCTCGCAGGGCCCGCTTAAAGGAAAGGACCGTTTCGAACTCGCCTCACTCTACTGGTTGTGGTCGAAGTCTGTCAACTCCCCCGTCGCTCGTGTTGTGTCGAGAGCCCGCCGCGTCATCTCGCCATGGCGCGGCGAAGGAGCGCGCGGTCCAGCATCTGGCGTGCGAGCCCGTTGACGAGGCGGCCGAATAGGTACTTCACCAGGGGCGGCCGCAGCAGATACGGCGCCTTGAGATAGAGCTCCTGGTTGTAGAGCAGCGAGAGTCCCTTCAGACGTCGCCACGCCGCGCGGTCGCCGTGGACGAGAAACCGGCCGGAGACGGCCAGGGTCTCGAAGCCGAACGGGAATGCGAAGCCGAAGAGGAGCGGCTGCGAGTACACCTCGACGTCGATGTCCGCCGTGACGCCGGGCTCGAAGGCCTGGGCCGCCACATCGACGCGCACTCGGGTGTCGAGATCGGGAAGGTAGAACACGATCGGCCGGAGCAGCCCGAGGAGCGGACGCGCGTACTTGCGCCCGATGTCGGTGGCGAAGCGGTGAAAGGCCGCTTCGAGCTGCGGCAAGGGGATCCGTTCCGGGGTGTCGTAGCTCAAGCGGTCGAACTCGCCGTACATGGTATCGAAGGCCCGCAGGCTGGACGCGCTGTCGTGATCGACGCCGACCTCCCACCGCTCGCCCGGATAGAGCGGCAGCAGCCGCAGTCCCTCTGTCGCGAATGCGCTCGCCACATCCCGCGGGGTCGTGGCGTACGCATTGACGTGTCGGTTGTCGATGGAGGAGAAGTAGATGAAGCTCGCGAACGGAATCGTGACGCCCGCGGCCAGCTGGCGGTGCGCCGCGATCAAGCTGTCGAGCTTCTTCTGTCGGAGTCGCTGCAGCGCCTGCGTGACGTTGGCATATCCATCGAAGCCCGCGATGGCGAACTGATTGAGCACGACGTCGATCCGCCCGCCCATGGCACGCAGAGCGTCCCGGCAGTCGCGCGCGCGCAGATCGGCGTCGTTGATATTGAGGAGCGTGTGCGTCCCGTCGTTCATGGCCAGGGCGGAATCGATGAGGTGCGTCTGCATGCAGTACAGATCCACCCCCGCCACCGTCACGATCTTCCGGTCCGGCAGGGAAAGACAGCGCTCGAAGCCGAAGTCCTTGAG
>JBKPPN010000010.1:0-3290 GCA_046733575.1 Candidatus Methylomirabilota bacterium
GTTCATCGAGCGCGGAGAGCGTCTCGGGTGGTCGTCCCTCACCCTCTACGAGTGGCGTCGAGGCCGCCGCACCGAGAGCGAGCTCACACATCAGGAGGCGCTGCTCCCGGAGACGCAGGCCGTGCCCTTCGGTCCCCGCGAGGCGTCGCTCGCGGCGGAGCTCTCCCGGGCGGTGCCGCGCGCGCGAGGGCGGGAGTTCGATCTGGCCGTCGCGGCGTGTGCGCTCGTCAACGGCGCGGCGTTGTGGACGCTGAACCGAGGCGACTTCCGCGACATTCCGGGCCTGGACGTCATCGGATCGTGACGGCGGTCCTCTCGCCGCCGACGTGCGTCGTCAGCCATCGCGTGACCGCTGACGTCGTCTTCCGTATGATCGGGGCGCCATGACGCACTCCATCGTCGCTCCCGAGTTCGGACGTATGCCGCATGCCCACATCTGCGGTTGTCACGTGTCGTCACGTGCCCCGACGCTCGTCGCGGCACTGCCCACGCGACGGCGAACGGTGCTGCCGCCGCGCGTGACCGAGCCCGTCGCCGCCCGGCAGACCGCGCCGGCCACGGGCGTGCAGGGGTACTCGCCGCCGCCGCCGAAGGTGAGTCCGATCAAGGGGCTGATCGACTTCCACACCCATGCCGCGCCCGACGTGTTCGGTCGCGCGGTGGACGACGACGAGCTGGCCTCGCTCGCCGCCGCGCGCGAGATGGAAGCGGTCGTGTTCAAGAATCACGTCACGAGCACGGCCGACCGCGCGTGGCTCGTCCGCAAGCACGTGGCCGGCGTCAAGGTGTTCGGCGGCGTCGTGCTCAACAGCGCCGTCGGCGGCATCAATGCGCAGGCCGTCGAGTGGATGTGGCGCATGCAGGGCGGGTACGGCCGCGTCGTCTGGTTTCCCACCTTCGACGCCGACAATCACGTGAAGCACGCGCGCACGGCGCCGTCCGGCATCCGGGTCGTGGACGATCGCGGCAACCCGCTCCCGGCCGTTCGCGAGGTGCTGAAGGTCTGTGGCCGCGAGCAGCTCGTCGTGCACACCGGCCACTCCTCCGCGGAGCAGGCGCTCGCGCTCATCGCGCTCGCCCGCGAGGAGGGCTGCGACCGCGTGGTCGTCACGCACGCCCAGTTCGACGTGGTCGGGATGACGGAGACCCACATGAAGAAGGCCGCCGCGATGGGGGCCAAGATGGAGCTCTGTGCCCTCGGCATGCTGACGGGCCCCGAGGCGCCCCTCGAGTGGATGCGGCACGCGGCGCGCGTCACGGCGAAGGACACGGCGGCGCGCATCAGGAGCGTGGGCGCCCAGCACTTCGTGCTCGGCACCGACCTCGGCCAGACCGGCAACCCGACGCCGGCCGACGGGCTTCAGATGTTCGTCGGAGCGCTGCGCGCGGAGGGCATCACCGCCGAGCAGATCCAGATGATGGGACGCGAGACACCGGGCACGCTGCTCATGGGCTAGCGGCCGGCGGCGAGCTCGCGCGCGATGAGAATCTTCTGCACCTCGTTCGTGCCCTCGTAGATCTGGAAGACGCGCGCGTCCCGGTAATACTTCTCGACCGGGTAGTCCTTCACGAAGCCGTAGCCGCCGTGGATCTGGATGGCGGCGGAGCAGACGCGCTCGCACATCGCGGCGGCGAACAGCTTCGCCATCGACGCCTCCTTGATGGCGTGGACGCGGGCGTCCTTGAGGCCCGCGGCGTGCAGGTACATCTGGCGCGCTACCTCGATGTCGGTGGCCATCTCGGCGAGCATGAACGCGATGGCCTGGTGCTCGACCAGCGTCTTGCCGAACGTCTCGCGCTGGCGCGCGTAGGCGAGGGCGGCGTCGAGCGCGGCGCGCGCGACGCCGACTGACTGGGCCGCCACCACGATGCGGCCGCTGTCCATGCCCGCGAGGGCGATCTTCAATCCCTGCCCGGGCTGCCCCAGCATGTCGTCGGCCGCGACCTCGACGTCGTCGAGCAGGACCTGGCAGGTGTCGTTGCTGCGGTGGCCCAGCTTGTCCTCGACGCGGAGCACGCGGTAGCCGGGATGCCCGGTGCGGAGCAGGAAGGCCGAGATGCCTCGCTTGGCGGCCGCGGGATCCGTCACGGCGAGGGCCATGGCCACGTCGGCGGAACGCCCCGAGGTGATGAACGACTTCGTGCCCTGCAGCACGTAGCGATCGCCGCGCTGGACCGCGCGCGTGCGCTGGTTGGCCGCGTCCGATCCGGCCTGGGGCTCCGTCAGCATCAGACACGCGATGGCCTGACCGCTCGCCACGGGGCGCAGGTAGCGCTCCTTCTGCGCGGGGGTGCCGAACTCGTGGACCATGAGCGCGAACGAGTTCGTCGCGCTGATCATGTTGCAGACGCCGGCGTCGGCGTACGCCAGCTCCTCGGTTGCCAGCGCGTACGCGGTGAAGTCCGCCCCCGCGCCGCCCCACTCCGCGGGCACCGCGATCCCGAACAGGCCGAGCTCGCCCGCCCGTCGGACCGTGGCGACGGGGACGGTGGCGGTGCGGTCCCACTCCGCGGCGAGGGGCGCGATCTCGCGACGCACGAAGTCGCGCGTGAGGTCGCGGATCGCGCACTGGTCCTTGGTGGGCTGCGTCATGTGAGGCCCTCCGGGCGTCCGACCATAGCAACCGGCCGCGTCGTTTTCAAAAGGCACGCGTGCTATTGTCCGGGCGATGCGCATCGAGGTCATCTGCACGGGCGACGAGGTCCTCACGGGCAAGATCGTCAACACGAACTTCAGCTACATCTCGCAGAAGCTGGAGGACGTCGGCCTCTCCGTCGTGTGGGAGACCACGGTCGGCGACGATCGCGAGAGCCTGCTTCGCGCCTTCACGCTGGCCGGCGAGCGCGCGGACGCCGTCATCGTGAACGGCGGTCTCGGCCCCACGGTGGACGATCTCTCGCAGGAGATCGCGGCGCAGGCGGCGGGCGTGGGGCTCGTGCTCCACGACGCGTGGTTCACGCGCATGGAGGAGTTCTTTCGCAAGCGCAGCCGGGTGATGCCGCCCAACAACCGCAAGCAGGCCATGCTGCCGTCCACGGCGGAGATCCTCGACAATCCCATCGGGACCGCGTGCGGCTTCGCGCTCGACATCGGCAAGGCGCGGTTCTTCTTCACGCCCGGCGTGTCGCGCGAGCTCCGGCGCATGCTGGAGGAGCAGATCATCCCGCGCCTGCTCGCCAAGAGCGGCCTCCAGACGGCCATCTTCCTGAAGCGGTTCCACTCGTATGGGCTGGGCGAGTCGCACGTCGACGCGCTCCTGCAGGGCGTCGAGGCCCTCGAGCCCGAGGGG
>JBKPPN010000011.1:0-2917 GCA_046733575.1 Candidatus Methylomirabilota bacterium
GCCCGGCGCCGCCGTACGGCAGGTAGGCGAGCGAGCCCTCCACGTTCGCGCCGCCGTGGAGCGACGTGTCGGGCGGCGCACCGGTCTCGCCGCCGTCGCGCCACTGGCCGGGCAGCCACCAGCGCGCCACTTCCTTCGGGCGCGCGGGATCGTCGATGTCGACGATCTGGTAGATGTTGCCCTCGTAGCCCGGCGCCCCGGCGGCGAGGTGCATGTAGCGCCCGCCGTCGTAGAAGTTGCGGTGCGTGCCGCTGCCGCCCGTGCGGTGCGCGCCGAGCAGCGCGGGCGACTCCGCATCGCGCACGTCCCAGATCAGCACGCCCTCGTCGAACGGCGCGTTCGCGTCGCCGCCCCAGCCCGGCACGATCTTCTCCAGCCCCGTGATCATGCGGCCGTCCGCCACCTGGATCTGACACGTCCACGTGTTGGCCGGTCCCTCCACGAAGCGCACGAAGCGCATGGCGCGCGGATCGGTGACGTCGAGCACCGTCCAGCCGCGGTGCCAGAGATGGCCGAGGTAGAGGTACCACTGCCCGCCCACCTGCTGCATCGCCATCTTGAACGCCGGTCGGCCCTCGAGGTCGTGATAGCCGACGTACGCGAGCCGGTGACTCCACGCCTGCCCGGCCGGCCGCGTCATCGAGCCACCCCCTTCATGCCCCAGCGCTCGATCGTCACGCGCTCGAGCCAGTCGAAGGCCCAGTTCTCCATCACCCACCCGATCAGCGCGATGGTGATCATGCCGGCCACCATGATGTCGGGCCGCAGCTGCCATCGCGCGTCGTCGATGAGGAAACCGAGCCCGGTGATGGACGAGATCATCTCCGCGCCCACGATCACCCGCCAGCCCACGCCGTAGGTCAGGCGGATGCCGGCGATGATGAAGGGCAGCGAGCCCGGGATCAGCACGCGCCGCACGTAGAACATGCGCGGGGCGAGGTACACCCGCGCGACATCGGTGTACTGGCCGTCGAGCGTCGCGACGCCCGTCATGGTGTTGAACAGGATCGGCCAGATGCCGGAGAAGAAGATCACGAACACCGTCGACTTGAACCCCACGCCGAACCACAGGATGGCGAGCGGGATCCACGCGATGCCGGGGATCGGGTAGACGAGTCGGCACAGGGGGAGAAACGCGGCCCGGAAGGTTCTCGATGCGCCGAGCAGCAGCCCGGCCGGGATGCCGACGAGCGCAGCGAGAAACACGCCGACGAGCTGCCGCTCGACGCTCGCGAGCGTGTTCTTCAGCAGGCTGCCGTTGCCGATGGTCTTGGCGAACGCGCCCACGACCTGCTCGGGGGACGGAAACGCCCACGGCGGAAACAGGCCGACCGCGTGGACGATCTTCCACACGATCACGAACGCGACGAGCGTGGCCACCCCCAGCAGCGTGTCGCGCGACACGCGACGTCGTCGGCGCGCGGGGGCGGGCGCCGGCGGCGCGATCGCCGCGTCGAGGGTGGCTTCGGTCATGAGGCGGGACGGCTCACGACGTCACGCTCGCGGTGGCTTCCTGCTCCATGGAGCGAGCGATCTCGTCGGAGAGCAGCTCCAGCGTGCGCTGACGGAGCGCGATGAAGTCGGCACTGCCGATGTCGCGCGGACGGGGTTGGCTGACCCGGATGTCGGCCTTGATCGCGCCCGGGCGCGCCGTCATCACGAGCACGCGGTCGCCCAGGTACAGCGCCTCGTCGATGGAGTGGGTCACGAACAGCACGGTCTTGCGGTAAGCGCGCCAGATGCGCAGCAGCTCCTGCTGCATGACGAAGCGGGTTTGCGCGTCCAGCGCCCCGAACGGCTCGTCCATGAGCAGCAGCACGGGGTCGACGGCGAGGGCGCGGGCGATCGAGACGCGCTGCTTCATCCCGCCGGAGAGGTGGTGCGGATACTTGGCGCTGAAGTCGCCGAGACCGACGGCCTGGAGCAGATCGACGGAGACGGCGCGGCGCTTCTCCGGCGCGACCCCGCGCGCGGCGAGGCCGAACTCGACGTTCTCCGCCACCGTCATCCACGGAAACAGCGCGTAGTCCTGAAACACGACAGCGCGGTCGGGGCCGGGACCCGCGACGTCATGACCGCGGATGGTGATGCTGCCGCTGCTCGGCGCGATGAGACCGGCGACGATCTTGAGGAGGGTCGACTTCCCGCAGCCCGACGGTCCGAGCAGGCACACGAACTCGCCCTCGCCGACGCTGGTCGTGATGGCGGAGAGCGCGACGATCTCGCCGCTCTCGACCTCGTAGCGCTTCCCGAGCGCGCGGATCTCCAGCATTCTTACTTCTTGAGCTTCTCCCACCCGGGATAGCCGGGGTAGCCGTCCTGGAGCGAGAAATCGGTAGCCTGCTCGTATTTGAGGTCCTTCTGGATGATGTCGGCCTTGCGCATCCAGCTCACCAGCGTCTCGATCCAGACCTTGGGCGGCTTCTGGTACTGCCAGCCGCAGTTGTCGTAGGAGTCCTCGATGAGCTTGGGATCCATGTTGGGGTTGTAGTGCTTGATGACGTCGATGCCCGTCTTCTTGTCCTTGCGCATGACCTCGACGGCGTCCATGTGGGCCCACACGATCTTCTTCGCGAGGTCGGGGTGGTCCTTGATGAACTTCTGGTTGAGCACGAGCCCGTTGCGCAGCATGTCGCTCTGCACCTTCGACTTGTCGATCATGTCCTTGGCGGCGAGGAGCAGCTTGGCGCCCTTCTGCACGGCGTTGGTGCCGTACGGCTCGAACGGGAAGGCGGCCGCGACGTCGCCCGTCAGGATGGCCGTGGCCACGTCGGGCACGGGCACGAGCGCGAGCTGGACGTCCTTCTCGCTGAGGCCGAAGCGGGGCAGGATGTGCTCGGTCATCGTCATCCACTGCACGTCGAACTTCGTCACCATGCCGATGCGCTTGCCCTTCAGGTCGGCCCACGACTTCACG
>JBKPPN010000012.1:0-6892 GCA_046733575.1 Candidatus Methylomirabilota bacterium
AGCGCCTCGGCGGCGCGAAGCCGCGGCGCCACCTCGGGCAGGCCGGAGTCCCGCAGGAAGCGCATGAAGGGCTGGAACCGCGTGGGGTCGCGCACGAGATCGTCCACGCGGCGCAGCGCCTCGTCGGTGGCGTCGGTCAGCGTGGTCTGCACCTTGGCGTCGGCGCTGCCGTCGGCGGGCGCCCGGCGATTGAGGACGGCGTAGACGAGCTGCTCGAGCTTCCGTCCCTCCGGCGCGCTCTCGGCCACGAAGCCGAGCGACTGCCGGTCGACGAGCAGCGGCGGCAGCATGACGTCTTCGATGCGGACGGGAATGACCGGGAACGTGCCGCCGGCGCGCGCGGCGCGCGCCACGATGGCCTTCGCCTCCTCGAGACACCACGCCGACTGCAGCCACGCGCGGCTCACGACCACGACGGCGGCGCGGCTCCGCTCGAGCGCCTCGCGGAGCTGCGCGGCGAGAGCGTCGCCGGGCGCGAGCTCCCGCTGGTCGAGGAAGACGCGCAGTCCGACCGCGTCGAGACGCTCGTGCACGCGCGCGGCGAAGGCGGCGTCGGACGAGCGGTAGCTCAGGAACGCGTGGTACTCGCCGGGACCGACGGGCGGAATCAGCTCCGCGAGTCGCGTGGTCGGCTGGGACCGGACGTTCTCGACGGCGGGCGGCGCGCCGAGCAGCTTCAGCACGTTCGCCGCGCGCGCCGCGTAGATGACGCCGAGCGCGGGCTGTCCCGGTGCGCCCGGCGTGCCGAGCACACGACTGAAGTGGCCGACGACCGCACCGTCGACGACGACGGGACCGCCGGAAAGCCCGTGCACGGGGGCCGCCATCCCGGCCGCCAGCATCGCGGAATACAGGGTCACGACCGGACGTTTGAGGTCGTCGACGGCGTCCGCATCGAGCACCGTGCCGAAGAACGGCAGCCCGGCGCCGCCCGCGAGTCCCGGAAATCCGTAGCCGTCCCACTGCGCGTGGCCGTCGCAGCGCCCGGCCATCGGTAACGGCTGACGACCGGGCAGCGGCGCGTCCAGGGCGAGCAGCGCGCAGTCCACCTCCGCTACCGACTTCACCACGCGCGCGGGGCGGGTGCCGCCGTCGACGAGCACGTCGACGGAGCCGCCCTCGCCCGCGCTCTCCACGACGTGATGGCAGGTGACGAGCGTCGTCGGCGCGACGAGGTACGCGGTGCCCTGGGCGGCCGGTGCGCGTACCAGCACGCACGCGGACTTCAGAGCATCGAGGCTCACCTTCGCGTTCCTCCGTCGAGGCGCTCGCGCAGGGTCTTCGTCGTCACCGTCGCCGGCTGATCCGCTTCGTCGAGCATCTCGAGCGACGCCTCGGTCACGCGGTCGGACTCATCCAGCTCGATCCGCACGAATGTCGGCACCTGCCGGCGCCAGCCGTCCAGTCGATTGGCCGCGAGGTCGTCCGCGAACGCGGCGAGCTGCCCGCGGGCGTTCGCGGCGCCGGCTGAGCCGTCGGGCACCGAGATCCCGGCCGGCAGCGCCATCAGGTCCGCCCACGTGCCGCTGTTCAGGTAGACCGCGCGCTCGGGGACCGCGGTGCCGTCTCGTGCGGTGCGGCCGCCGAGAACCACGCGCTTGGCGAGATGCGTATGGCCGTACACCACCACCTCGTAGCCGTGGCGCGCGCTTTCCGTCGCGGGGCCGAGGTAGGTCTCGCTCTCGACCTCGACGTCGAAGGCGCGCTCCTGGGCGTGGTGCAGCGTGCGCAGCACGGCGAGCAGCAGGTCGAGCTGCGTCTGCCGGTAGCCCTCGGCCAGCTTCTGACGCCATCGATCGAGGAACGACCCGACCGACCCCACCATGCCCGGATCGCCGCCCGCGGCGGCGCGGTCCGCCAGTGCCAGGAGCGCGTCGTCGGTCGTGCTGCCGGTGCCGAGCGCGCCCGTCACGGCGGTCGGCGTGAGCGACGCGCCGACGAAGTTCCGATCCTTGGGGAGATGATCGGCGCCATAGCGGACGCGGAGCGCCCGGATCCGCTCCTTCAGACCGATCGCCACCTGGGCGTACCGGTCCGGCGCGAGCAGGGCGAGGAACGGCAGCAGTGCCGCGTCCTCGGGCTTCAAGAGATCGACGAACGACAGCCTCGTCTTGGTCGGATTGACGAGGTCGACCACCATGCGGCTGCCCGGCAGGGGATCGAATTCGGCCGGCTCACCGCGCGAGAGCCGCGAGCGCACCTCGCGCAGGTCGTCGTGGGGCACGGCGTTCCAGTCGTCGTAGCGGTTGCCGTGCTCCACCAGGATCGGCCCGCGCGTGAAGGCCTGGTTGTCGTAGATGAACTCGACCCGCCCGGGCCCCAGCATCTCGAGCAGGCGCCGCCGCGGTCCGGGCAGCGAGAGCTCGAGGTCGTGGTTGCCCAGCATGACGGTGAGCGCGTGGCCGGCGCCGACGAACCGGCGGAGCGCCTGCCAGACCTCAGACGTGCGCTCGAGGATGAGGTCGAGCTTGTGGGTGGCGACGCGATCGTCACCCGTGAAGGCGACGAAGCCGCGGCCGTCGTTCTCGGCGAGGAAGTCGACGACGTCCCCCGCGATCACGAGCTGCGTCTGGCGCTGGGGGGCGGTCGTGCGCGTGGCCCAGTCGAGAAACCGGACGAGCTCGGCACGTCCGGCCGGCGTGCACATCTGGAACGCCGGCGTGTCGGCGGTGGCCGGCGCTCCACCCAGGTGCAGGTCGGAGATCACCAGGACGCGCGTCTTCAACGCTCGCGATCATACCGCGGGCGCCCGCAGTCACTGGCACCTCTCTTGCGATTCAGCGTGAGAAACGAGAGGAGGGCGCGATGGACACTCGCTGGATCGTGATCGCCGTCATCGTGCTCGTCGTCGTGCTGGCGGCCGTCGTGATGATGGTCCGTCAGCGACGCAGCCGGCAACTGCAAGCGCAGTTCGGACCGGAGTATCGACGGGCCGTGCGCAAGTACGGCAGCGTCACCCGCGCGGAATCGGAGCTGGAATCGCGGAGGAAGCGGGTCCGCGCGCTCGAGATCCGGGCGCTCAGCCCCGCCGACGCCGAGCGTTTTGCGGAGGCGTGGCGCCGCACGCAGGCGCGGTTCGTGGACGATCCCGCAGGCGCGATCGCGGACGGTGATCGGCTGGTGGAAGACCTGATGCGAACCCGCGGCTATCCCGTGGGCAAGTTCCAGGAGCGGATTGCCGACATCTCCGTCGACCATCCGCGCGTGGTCGAGCACTACCGCGCCGCCCATGCCATCGCGAACGCGAGCGCGGACGGACGCGCCGACACCGAGGACCTCCGGCAGGCCATGGTGCATCTCCGTGCCCTGTTCGAGGACCTGCTCGAGGTCCGTGACGAGATTCCCCCTGAAGACGAGACGCCCCGCTGGGCAGAAGGAGGGCGACGATGAGCGCGCAGCCGGAACGATTGAGCACCGCCGACATGGTGGCAGCGGGCCAGCAGCCCGAGCCGCCACAGGAGATCGAGGAGCGCCACGACGAGATGCCGGCGAACGTCCGCAGGTTCGAGCGACCGGCGGGCCGCGCTCAGGCCGAAGCCGAGCGGCCGGCTGCGCTGCTGCCCGGTAACGAGACGGGCGACCTTCGTCAGCGCTGGGACACCATCCAGACCGGATTCGTCGACGAGCCGCGGCGCGCCGTCGAGGACGCCGACAGCCTGGTGGCCCAGACCATGAAGCGGGTGGCCGAGGTCTTCGCGCAGGAGCGATCGAACCTCGAGCAGCAGTGGAGCCGCGGCGAGGACGTGTCCACCGAGGACCTCCGGGTGGCGCTGAAGCGCTATCGCTCCTTCTTCGATCGGCTCCTCAGCGTCTGAGCGCGAACGCCCGCGACGCGGCCGTCGGCCCGTCGCGGGCATCTCGCCGTCGACCTCCGTCCTCGTCGCCCGCATCTCTTCTCGCCGCGTCCGGCGGAACGCCGTATGATCGCCGGCGAGGGGGCCCCATGCTGAAAGAATTCAAGACGTTCCTGATGCGCGGCAACGTGGTGGATCTTGCGGTGGCCGTGGTCATCGGCGCGGCGTTCGGGGCGATCGTCACCTCGTTCGTGAACGACGTGCTCATGCCGCCGATCGGTCTCCTGCTGGGCCGGATCAACTTCGCGGACCTCTTCGTCAACCTCTCGGGCCAGTCGTACCCGAGCCTGGCCGCGGCGAAGGCCGCCGGCGCGCCGACCATCAACTATGGCGTGTTCCTGAACAACGTCATCAACTTCATCATCATCGGCTTCGTCGTGTTCCTGCTCGTGCGGCAGGTGAACCGCCTGACCGTGAAGCCGGCGCCCGCCGCCGCGCCGACGACGAAGGACTGCGAGTTCTGCGCGACCAGCATTCCGCTCAAGGCGCGACGCTGCCCGCACTGCACCTCCGAGCTCAGGGCCGCATGAGCGCCCGGAGGCTGGCCGCTCTCGCGGTCGCGGTCGTGTCCGCGGGCTGTGCCGGGTTCATGGGCGACTCCATCGAGTCGCTCATGAAGCAGGGTATCGAGCTCCTGAACGCGCGCCGGTACGACGAGGCCATCGGGAAGTTCACCGAGGTCGTCCAGCGCGACCCGAAGTCCTGGAACGGCTATCTCTACCTGGCGCGCGCCTCGATCGGCAAGGGATCGTGGACCGACGCGATCACGAATGCGCGCAAGGCGTTGCAGGTGGCGCCTGCGAGCACGGACGTCATCCCGACACTGGCCGAGGCCCTGCTCGGCGCCGGCACCGACGCGGTCAAGCGGCGCGACTTCTCGCAGGCGGCGGGCCACTTCGTCGAGTACGTGAAGCTGCGCCCGACCGACGGGCAGGGCTACCTGCAGCTCGGTCGCGCGCTGCTCGGCACCGGCGCGTACAGCGACGCCGCGAACGCCTTCGTCCAGGGCCTCACGAAGGGCGCCGACGCCGGCAACCGGCAGCAGCTCGTCCAGGGCCTGTTCGACGGCGGCACCCAGGCGCTGTCCAGCGGCAACGCCAAGGCGGCGATCTCGCTGCTGCAGGAGTACGTCCGCCACGACTCGAGCAACGTCTCGGCGTACCTCAATCTGGGCAAGGCCTACTGGGAAGGCGGCGAGACGGGGAACGCCTTCTCCGCCTTCCGCAAGGTCCTCGAGCTCAATCCCGGCGAGTCCGAGGCGCTGCAGTTCCTCGGAGGACGGCGCTGAGCAATACCGACGTCGCTGGCACCCGTGCGTCATGACCGATCCGGTTCTCTGGGCCAAGCTGTCGTGGCCTGAGCTGGAGACGCTCGCCGCCCGGCCGCCACACATGGCGCTGTGGCCGATCGGCGCCGTCGAGCAGCACGGCAAGCACCTGCCCGTCGACGTCGACGTCCGCAACTGCTGGGAAGTCGCGTGCGGCGTGTCGGCGCGCACGGGCGTGCCGCTCCTTCCCGCCCTCGCGTTTGGCGACTCGCGCTTCTGGGAGGGGTGGCCGGGCACGCTCACACTGCAGCCGGAGACGATGATCCAGATGATGCTCGAGATCTCGGACGGCGTCGTGCGCACGGGATTCCGGCGGTTGCTCATCCTCAACGGTCACATCGGCAATAACCCCGTGCTCGCCATCGCGGAAGCCAAGATCCGTCAGCGTCATTCCGGGCTGCAGGTCCGGGGGCTGAGCTGGTGGGACGTGTCGCCGCGCGTGATCGCCGAGATGTACGCCGATTCGATCCCCGGCACCCTGCGCAGCTTCCACGCCAACGACGGCGAGACGTCGGTGTACCTCGCGCATTCGCCCGACCTCGTGAAGCCCGAGCTGGCCGTCGACGAGCCGGTCGACTACACGCGTCCCGTCTTCTCGTATCACTCGCGCAAGATCACGCAGAGCGGGTGCATCGGACGGCCGCGGTCGGCCAGTGCCGAGAAGGGCCGCACCGTCCTCTCCTGGGTGATCGAGGACATCGCGTCGGTCATCGACGAGGCGACAAAGGAACCGATGCCGCCCGACGTGTGGACGGTGCGCGGGTCGTGACGCAGAACCATTTCAGGAAGAGGAGATCTCGCCGATGACAGGCCATCTCATGAAGCTCGTCGTGCTCGCCGTCACCGCGCTGTTCGTCGCGACGACGGCCGGTGCGCAGGCGCCGCGGAAGCCGAAGGTCGCGCTCGTCATGGCGGGAAGCGTGAGCGACAAGGGTTTCACCGAGGGCGCCTACAACGGGCTCATGCGGATCAAGGACGAGCTCGGGCTGGAAACGGCGTTCTCGGAGAACGTCGCCCGCGCCGACATGGTCACCGCGTTCCGCGACTACGCCACGCGCGGCTTCGACGTCATCGTCGGCCACGGCTTCCCCACCGCGGACGCGCTCGCCCGCGTGGCCGGTGAATTCCCCAAGCAGTACTTCCTCAACACGTACGGAGCGATCTCGGGCAAGAACATCGCGGTGCTGGACTGCCGCTGGGAGGAGCTCTTCCATGTGATGGGTCATCTCACCGGGCTGATGACCAAGAACGGCAAGGTCGGGATCGTGGGTGGCTGGGAAGCGCCGGGGATTCGTCTCCAGGTGGAGTCGTTCCGCCGCGGTGTGCTCGAAGGCCGTCCGTCCGCCGACGTCCAGGTCATCTACACCGGGACGTTCTACGACGCGGTGAAGGGCAAGGAGGCCGCGCGCGCGCTCATCGGGCAGGGCGTGGACATCCTCGCCCACATGGCCGACCAGAGCGGGCTCGGCGTGATCGAGGCGGCGCGCGAGAACAAGCTGATGGCCGTCGGCTACTTCCAGGACCAGCGCAAGCTGGCACCCGAGCTCGTGGTGTCGAGCGCTGTGATCCGGAGCGGCGACATGATCTTCCTGAAGGTGAACGACATCGCGAACGGGAAGTTCGAGCCGGGCCGCTTCGTGTACGGGCTGAAGGAGGGCGTGCTGCAGGTCGGCCCGTACGGCGACGTCGTGCCGCCGGCCGTACGCGCCAA
>JBKPPN010000013.1:0-6187 GCA_046733575.1 Candidatus Methylomirabilota bacterium
GGACACGCCGCCGTCCCACCAGATCGGGAGGAAAGGATGTGCCATAATCGCTATTCGCGGCCGGCCGGGACGTCATCGGCTGGCAGTCGCGGCGGTACCGCCGCGATGCCGGCGCTCCCGCTCGGCACCACGACGCCGCGCACGTACGCGCCGAACGAGGCCGACGCGGCGCGTACGTTCTACTGTGACGCGCTGCGGGGCCGCCAGGTGTGGCCGACTGGTCGTGCCGACACCAGGGGGCGTCTCTGGTTCCTCGTCGGCGGGACGCTCGTCGAGGTGGGCCCCGCCCTGCGGAGTGCGGCCGCGCCGCTCGAGTTGGACGTAGACGATCCGTTCGAAGTAGCGGAGCGCTGTTGGGACGCGGGGTTCAGCGTGCTCGTGAACGGAGACGGGGCCGACGGCGCGCCGGTGTCGGTGCTCGATCCGTTCGGCCGTCGCATCGACCTCACCCCTCGAGACATCACGATGAGCGCGCGGCTGGCCGCCGCGAGGTGATCCAACCATGCGCACCATCGAACGCGGTCCCGTGCCGGGCACGGACATCGCCACGCAGCAACTGGGGCTGGACACCACGGGATCGTCCGAGCCCCACGTCTCACCGCCGCCGCCTCGTCGCCGCGCTACCGACGCGGTGCGCGTAGTCGTGTTGGGTGGCGGCTTCGGCGGAGTGGCGGCGGCGCGCGAGCTGGAGCGCCTGTGCGCCGACGGCCGGGGGCGACCGGTCGAGATCACGCTTGTCAGCCGCGACAACTTCTTCGTGCTCACGCCGCTCCTCTTCGAGGCCTGCGCCGGGACGCTCGAGCTGCGGCACTGCGCGCAGCCCATCCGCCCCGCGCTGCGCCGCGCGCGCTTCGTGGAGGCGACGGTGGAGGACGTGGACGTCGAGCGACGCGTCGTCCACGCGGTCGCGGCCGAGGGCGTGGCCTACGAGCTTCCGTATGACCACCTCGTCGTCGCGCTCGGGGCGACGACCAACCAGTCGCTCATCCCCGGCTCCGCGACCGCGTTCACGTTCAAGACGATGGCGGACGCGCTGGTGCTGCGGAACCACCTCATCGAGCGCTTGGAGCGCGCCGACGTGGAGGCGGACGCGCGGCGCCGGCGACAGCTCCTCACCGTCGCCGTGATCGGCGGTGGGCTCGTCGGCGTCGAGCTGCTCGGCGAGCTGACCGCCTTCGCCGACGACGTCCTGCGCTACTACCCCCGCATTCGCCGCGACGAGCTCCGCTTCCACCTCTTCGAGGCCGGCGCGCGCATCCTGCCGGAGGTGGACCCGAAGCTCGCCGACGCGGCAACGCGCGTGCTGCGGCGGCGCGGCGCCGACGTTCGCGCCTCGACGCCCGTCC
Source organism: Candidatus Methylomirabilota bacterium (assembly GCA_046733575.1). Taxonomy (GTDB): domain Bacteria; phylum Methylomirabilota; class Methylomirabilia; order Rokubacteriales; family CSP1-6; genus JBKPPN01. The sequence continues at coordinate 1,347 of JBKPPN010000013.1, forward strand.
GCTCGCTCGAGCCGGGGCGCGTCCACCTCGCCGACGAGACGATCGAGGCGGGCACGGTCGTGCTGGCGGCGGGCATCGTGCCCAACCCCGCCGCCGTCCGCATCCCGGTCGCCCACGACGAGCGCGGACGGGTCGCGGTCGACGCGACGATGCGCAGCCGGAGTCACCCGACCGTATGGGCGCTCGGCGACTGTGCCGCGATCCCGAGTCCCGACGGCCGCCCCTACCCGGCGCTCGCGCAGCACGCGACGCGCGAGGCGCGGCAGCTGGCGCGCAACGTCGTCGCCGCCGTCGAGGGACGCGCGCCGGCGCCGTTCGTCTTCCGCACGCTCGGCACCATGGCGTCGCTCGGCCACTCTCGCGCCGTGGCGCAGGTCTTCGGCGTGCGGCTCACGGGGTTCGCGGCGTGGTGGCTGCGGCGGACGTACTACCTGTTCCAGATGCCCCGCTGGGACCGCCGGCTGCGCATCGTGCTCGACTGGACGGTGGCGCTCTTCTTCCGCCCGGACATCACGAAGGTGGACCTCGCGGTCGAGCGGGAGCAGGGACGCCAGAACTGCGCGGCCGGGGTGGCGGCGCCGCGCCTTCCCATGGGATCTTGATGCGGGACGCAGGCAACGTCGGCGTCGGGCAGCTCCTCGCCAGGATCGTGGGACTGATCGCCGTCTTTTGCGCCGCGCTGTTCCTTCCGGCGGGGACGCTCGGGTGGCCGGCGGGGTGGGCCTTCCTCGCGCTGTTCTTCGGCTTCGTCGTCGCGCTGAGCTTCTGGCTGCTCCGCCACGACCCGGAGCTTCTCGCCGAGCGGCTCACGGGCGTCGGCCGCGCGGACCAGAAGGGATGGGACAGGGTGTTCGTCGCCTTGGCGGCCGTCGCCTTTTTCGCCTGGCTGGCCCTGATGGCGCTCGACGCGGTGCGGTTTCGCTGGTCCCTCGTGCCGCCGACGGTGCGGGGGCTTGGGCTCGTGGTTCTGTGCGGCTCGTTCCACCTCTTCTTTCTCACCTTCCGCGAGAACAGGTTCCTGTCGCCGGCCGTGCGCGTTCAGACGGAGCGGGCGCAGACCGTGGTCAGCACCGGTCCGTACCGGCACGTGCGCCACCCCATGTACGCGGCGTTCCTCCTCTTCACGTTAGGCACCGCGCTCGTGCTCGGCTCCTGGTACGGGCTGCTGGGAGGACTGCTTCTGGTCGCGATGGCCGCCTGGCGGGCCGTGCGGGAGGAGCGGGTGCTGCGCGATGAGCTGGCGGGGTACCGCGCCTACATGACGAAGGTGAGATACCGGCTCGTGCCGTACCTCTGGTGACCGACATTCGACCGTCACGAGCGATGTCACGCTTCGACGCACGACCACATGCGGCGCCACCGATCGCGTCACAGGCACGAGTGCGCGCCGTCACCCGCCGATGGGGCGCGGTGCACGCCGAGGAGGCGATCACGGTCCGCGCGCCGCGCGACGACGTGATGGCACTCTACCTGGATTACGAGCGCTGGCCGCAGCTCTTCCCGGCGACGATCCGCGGCGTTCGTCTGCTCCGCCGTGACGCGGACGTCTCCACCGTCGAAGTGGACCACCGCACCGAGGGGCGGGTGATCAACGTCCTCCGGCGGCGCGCGCCGGGCGTGATCGAGCTCGGGGAGTCGAAGCCACGCTACGAGGCGACGTTCGTCAACCGCTTCGACCCGGTCGCGGAGGGGACGCGCTACACCGTCGTCGCCGACGTGCGCCTCAGGATGCCGTACGCGCTGCTGGCGCCCGTGCTGCGTCCGGTGGTGCGGCGCTCGGTGCGCCGGTACGTGCTCGAGCCGATGCGTGCGTATGCCGAACGCCATGGATCGGCGTGATGGCGTAGTCGAGCGCCTGAGCTACGTCGTCCACGGGCTCCGTCGAGCGGGCCTGGTGGGGCTCGTGCTCGCGCTGTGCGGCTGCACCTGGGGCTGCGCCCGGACGCGTCCCTTCACCGACCGTGCGGGGCACGTGGTTCCCGGGAGCGTCGCGACGATGGAGACCGTGACGCTGGGCGGTGTGGAGCAGGCCGTCTGGTTTCGGGGGCGCGACGTGCGGGCGCCCGTGCTGGTCCTGTTGCACGGAGGGCCCGGCGCCAGCGAGTCGGCGCTCTTCCGGCACTACGACGCCGCGCTGGAGGATCACTTCGTGGTGGTCTACTGGGAGCAGCGCGGGGCGGGGCGGTCCTACCACTCCGGCGTCCCGCGGTCGTCGATGACGATCGCGCGCATGCTGACCGATCTCGACGAGCTCGTCGACACCGTCCGGTCGCGCTTCGGCAAGGGCCGTGTCGTGCTGCTCGGCCACTCGTGGGGCACGATACTCGGCGCCCTCTACGCGCGAGACCATCCCGAGAAGGTCTCGGCGTACGTCGGGGTCGCGCAGATCGCGAGCTTCGCGCGGGGGGAGAGGGTGTCGCTCGCGTGGGCGCGGCGGCAGGCGGAAGCACGACGCGACGAGCGGGCGCTGGACGCCCTACGCGCCATGGCGCCGCGCCCACGCTCGGTAGATGACGAGCTGGAACTCGGGCGCTGGGTCGAGCGCTTCGGCGGCACGCTGCGCGGCGGGCTGTCGACCGGGAGGCTCATCTGGGCGGCGCTGCGCACGGACGAAGCGGGGCTCATGGACCTCGTGAGATTCGGTCGTGGGAACCGCTTCTCGCTCGACGCACTGCGGCCGGAGTACTCGCGCGTCGACCTGACCACGATCCGCCGCTTCGAGGTGCCGCTCGTCCTCATGCTGGGCAGACACGACTGGCACACGCCCGCCGTCCTCGCGGCGGACTACTTCGCGACGATTGACGCCCCCAGCAAGCGGCTTGTCTGGTTCGAGGGGTCGGCGCACAACCCGCCCTTCGAGGAGCCCGCCAGGTTCGTGCGGGCGGTCGTGGAGTACGTCCTGCCGCTCGCGGTCGCGGAGCCGGCGGCCGGAGGACAGGAGGGGGCGGCGGCCCGCACGACGCCAGCGGCGTCGCCAGCAGGCCGGTCTCGGGACGACGCTGGAACTCGATAGTACTCCAGAGGAGAGGGGACGCATGAGCTTCCCGAACGGTCGCCGGAGCGGTGGAGATCCGGTCCGGGTGCTCCACCGGCGGGCTCCTTCGAGCGGTAAAGGATGAAGTCCCTGGTGCGCGGGTGGAGATGCGCTGCGCACACGTTGCCGTCGGGTCGGGCTGTCAGTCGACTAGAGGCGCGGACGCCTCGCCGGGACTCACGGCGACGGCGCGCCACGATCACCACCAGTTGCCGACTCCGAACAACCCCATATGACGTCTCGTGTCATCGCCGTGGACTGGTCCGGCGTGAAGACCGGCCCCCAGCGCACCGCGCTCGTCGAGGTGCGCGACGGTCGGGTCACGAAGCTGCTTCAGGGCCTGCGGCGCGACGAGATCGTCCGCCACCTGGTCGACGCGAAGGACGAGGACCCGGACCTGGTCGTCGGGCTGGACTTCGCGTTCTCCCTCCCCGCGTGGTTCCTCGAGGAGCGTGGACTCTCGAGCGCTCCCGCCCTCTGGGAGCTGGCGAGCGAAGAGGGTGAGCAGTGGCTCACGCGGTGCGAGCCGCCGTTCTGGGGACGGCCGAAGCGCCCGCGGCCGCAGCTGCTCGACCATCAGCATCATCATCGGCGGTCGGAGCGCGAGCTCCCGCGCGTCGGCGGCGTCGGTCCGAAGTCCGTCTTCCAGGTGGGCGGTGCGGGCGCCGTGGGCACCGGCTCCATCCGCGGCATGCCCGCCCTCCGCACCTTGCGACAGCACGGCTTCAACGTCTGGCCGTTCGATCCCGGCGCGACGCCGAGCGTCGTCGAGATCTACCCGCGCGTGCTCACGGGGCGCGTGAAGAAGCGGAATGCCGCCGAGCGACGCCGCTACCTGGAGCGCGCGCGCTTTCGGGCGCTGACGGACGAGCAGCAGCGCGAGCAGGCGTCGGAGTCCGAGGACGCGTTCGACGCGCTCGTGTCCGCGATGGCGATGTGGGGGTGCCGCGAGCGCATCGTCGGTCTGCCCGCGACCACCGATCCCGTCGTCGCGCTCGAGGGGTCCATCTGGTGCCCCGCGTCGGACTGCTGGAGCGCGGACGAGGACGAAGCGGCGACGACGGCAGTACCTGCTGCTGTTGCTGCTGCCAGACCTGCCGCCGTGGTGGAGAGTCGTCCTCCGGCGCCGCCGACCGCCGCGCCTGTCGCGCCTGTCGCGCCTGTCGCGCCTGTCGCACAGCCGGCCGCGGAAGTGGAACTGGAGCCGGCCGAATGGCATCCCGACCCGGCCGTCCGCCGCGCGCAGCGAGTGCTGGCGATGGTGCACGAGCTTCACAAGCGCGGCTACGAGCGCCTCCGCATCATGCCGGGGCGGTCGCCGAGCGGCGGTGGCGACTGGCGGTGCAACGTGACGCCGGCCTCCAACATCCTCCGCGCGCACGGGGCGATGGCGCGTGAGTTCTGGGAGGGCTCGGCGCACTACAGCACCGGCATGGAAGACGATTACTTCGGCTGGCGTGACGCGGAGGACGACGGCGCGCGCGAGCTCGCGGACAAGTTCCTCGAGCGCTTCCCGGAGATCGCGGCGGTGTCACGGGGGCGCGACCCGGAGTACGCGCGCTGGTACGTCGAGATGCTCCGGCACGCGAATCGGGGCGCGCTGCCGGTCGCGTACGAGGATCTCTGGGAGGAGCCTGATCCAAACTGGCTTCCGACGACGGCGGGTGAGAGCGTGCGGCTGGCGAAGCCGCCGGGTGGTGAGGCGGAGGCAGAGGAAGCTCACTCGCGGTGACCGCGATGGGCATCGCCTTCACCGGGCCGGCCCCGGGGCGCTACGCGATGGTCGTCCGCTCGATCGGCTGCTGGC
>JBKPPN010000014.1:0-4898 GCA_046733575.1 Candidatus Methylomirabilota bacterium
GGCCGCCACCGCGGCAGACGACGCCGCCATCGACGCGGCGCCCTCGACGGCCGCCTCCGCGAGCGGCACGACCGTGACGCCGAGCTCGTTGAGGAAGCGGTTCAGGAGACGGCCTGCGGTGTCCTGCAGCAGGATGGCGGGCAGTCCGACCGTCTTGAGGGCGCGGTGACCGTGCACCGTGGTATCGGCGTAGAGCTGCTCGCGCAGCCAGTCCACGTGCTGGCGGTTGCCCTCGTCCTTCCACCACTCGCGGATCATCTTGCGGCCGAAGTAGCGGATGGCCGCGTAGTGCCAGTCCTTCTTGAGGAGCTTCTGGGTGATCCCACGCCACGAGTAGAACTTCGCCATGGCGTTGATGGCGCTCATCTGCAGCTCGTAGGGCGTCATCTTGCGCGGCTGGTGCACGACGTGATGCCCGTCGTAGAGCTGCCAGTTCCGGCTGATCACGTACTTCTCGCCGTGGGCGAAGTTTGACTCCCAGTCCGGGGAGCCCGGGATGGGCGTCATGATCATGAACTGGATCGAATCGATGTCGTGCTTGAGGGCGAACTCCGCGGTGGCGTCGATGGTCTCGACGTCGTCCTCGTCGGAGCCGACCACGAACATGCCGTGCAGCTTGATGTTGTGGGCGTGGAAGCGCTCGATGGAGCGCTCGATCTTGGCCAGGTCCTGCTTCTTCTGGAAGAGCTTCAGCGTGCGCGGGTTGATGGACTCGAAGCCGACGTACACGTTGTAGCAGTTCGAGTCCTGCATGAGCTTCAGCAGCTCGGGGTCGTCGACGGTCTCCGTGCGCACCTGCGCGCCCCACTCGGGCGTGAGGTTGCGATCGATCATGCCGCGCAGGAGCTCCTTCACGCGCTTCTTGTTGGCCGTGAAGATGTCGTCGGCGAAGAACACGTAGTAGTTCCCGCGATGGAGCTCCAGCTCCTCCAGCACGCGCCCGATCGAGTGCGTGCGGAAGGCGTGTCCGTACATGCCGGGCACCGAGCAGAACGTGCACGAGAACGGGCAGCCGCGCGAGGTCGCGACGGAGATGATGCCGCCGGGCTTCCACCCCGTGATCAAGGTGTAGTCGACGATCGGGTTCACGTCGAGGTTGGCGATCTTCGGCCGCTCGGGATTGTGCACGACGTGACCGTCGCTGACGTACGACAGGTTCTGGATCCGGTCGAACCCGTGCCCGGCCTGGATGGCGTCGACCAGCTCCTGGAACGCGAACTCGCCCTCGCCCCGCACGACGAAGTCGGCATGCTGCAGCGCCTCGTCGGACAGGAAGCTCACGTGGGTGCCGCCCATGACGGCGATGCCACCTGCGGCGCGCACCTGATCGGCCAGCCGATACGACTGTGGCGCGGTGGACGTGATGGCCGATATGGCCACGAGGTCCGCCGAGTACACCTCGTTCATGTCGATGGCGTGGATGTCCTCGATGTAGACGCGGACGTCGTAGCCCTTGTTGCGCATGATCGTGGCGAGTAGCACGGAGCCGAGCCGGGGAATGCAGATGCGGCTGTAGATGTGGAGATGCGTGGATTTCGGCTCGACGAACACGAGCTTTTTCAACGTCCGCTTCATCGACGGTCGCTCCTTTTTCGGGAGGGAATTGGGTTGGCTACGCAGGACTTGCACAGACGCTATCTTGGCCTCCCCCCCTTGTCAACGAATCGAGGCCTCGCCGCGTCGTTGGCCGCTACATCTAGCGTCGCTGCGGCTCACGACCCACCGTATGTGGACTTTTGTCCTTGACAGGTTTCACCGCCGCCACTAGCATGCCGGCAGACCGGGCGGCTGCGGAAGGGGGTGAGGCGACGATGGCGGCGAAGAAGAAGGCGGCCAAGAAGAAGAAGAAGTAAGGGTTTCCGGACGCTGCGGCCCTGTCGTGCTCCCGTTGCGGCAGGGCCGTTTCTATTTGGTCTTCAGGAGTGCCCTGGGCTTCGCGGCCGATCCCTTCGCCTTGTCGTCCTTGAGCAGCCCCTTGAGCTGGTTCACGGCATCGGAGAACTGCGACACGTCCTCGAACTGCCGGTACACCGAGGCGAACCGCACGTACGCCACCTGGTCGAGCTTCTTGAGGTGGTCCATGACCAGCTCACCCACCTCGTGGCTCGGGATCTCCTTGTCCGTGCGCTCGTGGAGCCGGGCCTCGATGTCAGCCACGATGTCGTCGATCTGGCTGACCCCGATCTGCCGCTTGGCACACGCCTTGTGGAGCGCCGAGCTCAGCTTGGTCCGGTCGAACTCCTCGCGCGTCCCGTCGCGCTTGACCACGTAGAGCGGGACGTTCTCGATGTGCTCGTAGGTGGTGTAGCGGCGACGGCACTTCAGGCACTCGCGGCGACGCCGGATGAACTCCCCGTCGCGCCCGACGCGGGAGTCCACGACGCGATCCTCAGTGTGGCCACAGAACGGACACTTCATCGCGTTCCTCCCTTCACTGCCGGTCGGGATAGAGAGGAAACCGACGCGTGAGCTCGCGCACCTCGGCTCGGACCTGCGCTTCCACGGCGGCGTCGCCGAGCCGCGACAGCACACGGTCGATGAACCCGGCGATGAAATCCATCTCCGGCTCGTTCATGCCGCGTGTGGTGACCGCCGGGGAGCCGAGACGGATGCCGCTCGTCACCATGGGGCTGCGCTTCTCGAAGGGGATGGTGTTCTTGTTGACGGTGATGGCCGCGCGGTCCAGTGCCTCCTGGGCGTCCTTGCCCGTGATGTCGCGATTCGAGAGATCGACGAGGACGAGGTGCGTGTCCGTGCCTCCGGAGACGAGACGGAACCCGCGCCGGAGGAGGCCGGCGGCCAGCGCGGCGGCGTTCTTGAGGATCTGCTGCTGGTAGGTCTTGAATTCCGGCTGGAGGGCCTCGCGAAACGCCACCGCCTTGGCGGCGATGACGTGCATGAGCGGTCCACCCTGCACGCCAGGCATGACCGTCTTGTCGAGCGCCGGCGCGTGCGCGGCGCTGCACATCACCAGGCCGCCGCGTGGCCCGCGCAGCGTCTTGTGCGTGGTCGACGTGACGAAGTCTGCGAGTCCGACGGGGGAGGGATGGAGTCCTGCCGCCACGAGTCCGGCGGGATGCGCGATGTCGGCCATGAGCGCGGCGTCGACGTCCTTCGCGATGTCGGCGAAGGGGCGGAAGTCGATGGCGCGCGGGAACGCCGAGCCGCCCGCGATGATGAGCTTCGGCCGGTGTCGCCTGGCGAGGTCGCGTACTTGGTCCAGATCGATGAGCTCGGTGTCCTGACGGACGCCGTAGGCGACGATGGAGTAGAACTTCCCGGAGTAGTTCACGGGACTGCCCGCGGTGAGATGACCGCCGTGGGACAAGTTCGGGCCGAGCACGGTGTCGCCAGGCTTGAGGAGCGTGAAGTACACGGCCATGTTCGCCTGCGCGCCGGAGTGCGGCTGGACGTTGGCGTGCTCGGCACCGAACAGCTGCTTGGCGCGCGCGATGGCGAGGTTCTCCATCACGTCCACGACCTCGCAGCCGCCGTAGTACCGCTTGCCGGGATAGCCCTCGGCGTACTTGTTGGTCGGCACGGAGCCCATCGCCTCGAGCACGGCCTCGGAGACGAAGTTCTCCGACGCGATCAGCTCCAGGCCCTCGTTCTGACGACGCGCCTCGGCGCGCAGGGCCTCGGCGATCTCGGGATCGACGTCAGCGAGTCGTCGCACCCGCGGTTTCCTCGAGGGCAGTCACCTTGTCGAGACGCCGCTGATGGCGGCCGCCCTCGAACGGCGCGGCCAGCCACGCTTGCAGGACCCGCACCGCGGCAGCGTGGGCCACGATGCGAGCGCCGAGGGCGAGGACGTTGGTGTCGTTGTGGGCGCGACTCATCTGCGCGGAGTACGGATCGGCGCACACGGCCGCCCGCACGCCCGGCACCTTGTTGGCCGCGATGGAGATGCCGATCCCGGTGCCGCACACCAGCACGCCACGATCGGCGCGACGTCCGACCACCGCGTCCGCGACGGCCGCGGCGTAGTCCGGATAGTCGACCGACGCCTCGTCGTGCGTGCCCGTGTCGACGATGGTGTACCCCTCGCCTCGCAGCCACCCCTTCAGGTGTTCCTTGAGACGGAATCCGGCGTGATCGGCGCCGAGCGCGATGACCATCATGGCGCGCTCACCATACCGGTTGGGGCTTTCGACTGTCAAGGAACCTACATGTCGGGGTCGCGGGCGCCGAACGTCTCCGTGGCGGCCCCCGCCGCACCCTGGGCCACCAGCGCGGGGACGTCGAGCTTGGCCTCCACCTCCTGCACCTCGGCCTCCGTCATGCGCGTGGCAGGGTGACGCGGCACGAACAGGGTGCAGCAGTCGGCGTCGGGCTCGATCGACGTCTCGAACGTGTCGAGCTGTCGCGCCTGCTCGATGATCTCGAGCTTGTCCATGCCGATGAGCGGACGCAGGATCGGCATCCGCGCGACCTCGTCGATGCGCGCGATGTTCTCCAGTGTCTGGGAGGCGACCTGGCCCACGCTCTCCCCGGTGGCGAGGGCAAGGGCGCCGTGGCGTCGCGCGATCGTCTCCGCGATGCGGATCATCAGCCGGCGATAGATGACGACGCGAGCCGGCGGCGGCACGGTGAGCACGACCTCGCGCTGCACCTCGCCGAACGGGACGAACACCAGCCGCGAGCGATACTGCCACGTCGTCAGGGTCTCCACGAGACGGCGCGCCTTCTCCTGCGACGTCGCGGGCAGGTACGGGACGCTGTGGAAGTGGATGAAGAGGACCCGACAGCCCCGCTTCATCATGCGCCACGCGGCCACCGGCGAGTCGATGCCGCCGGAGAGGAGTGCGGCGACCGTCCCGCTCACGCCCACCGGCAACCCGCCCGGTCCCGGCGCGCGCTCGACGTAGACGAACGTCTCGGCCGGCATCACCTCGACG
>JBKPPN010000015.1:0-5352 GCA_046733575.1 Candidatus Methylomirabilota bacterium
CCCGCGGCGTCGGCGACGCTGTCGAGCCCGAGGTGTCGTGCGCCGAGGCGGAGGACGCGGTCCGCGATGACGAAGGTCAGGAGCGAGAGGACGGCCTGGGCGAGGAGGCCGCGCAGGACGTCGCGGTGCACGTGGTGACCGAGCTCGTGGGCGAGCACCGACTCGATCTGGGCCGGCGTGCACTGCTGCAGCAGCGTGTCGAAGAGCAGCACGCGCCGCGTGCGCCCCAGCCCGACCACAGCCGCGTTGGCCGTGCGACTCTTGCGTGACTGATCGGCCACGAGTACGTCGAGCACGGGAACGCCGAGCCGACGCGAGAGCGCGATGAGCCGCGCTCGCAGCGTGGGATCGTCGAGCGGCCGGAGCGTATAGAAGAGCGGCAGGAACCACATCGGAACGATGGCGGCCACGACCGCGTACACGACGAGGAAAAAGCCCGCCGTCCACAGCCACCACCACTCCGTGTAGGTCAGCGCGGCGTAGATCGCCTCGAGCGCGACCAGGCCCATGAGCGCGCCCAGCGCGAGCGACTTCGCGCGATCGGCGAGCCATCCGGCGAGCGGCTGGTGGAGGAGCCCGAAGCGTCGGGGCAGCCAGAAGCCTCCCAGCCACGCGAGCGGCGAGGTGAGGAGGATGTGACCGAGCGCGACGACGGCGCCGACGAGCGCGATCTGCAGCGGCCATGCACGGGTGATCCCGCCCACCGCGGTCGCGATCTCGCGCGCCGCGCCGGTGGCGAGGAGCCCGACGAGGTAGAGCGCGCCGATCACGAGCCTGACGAGCGCGACGGCGAGCCGCGCTCGCGCGTACCGTCGCGCCGACTCGTCGCTCATGAGAGTTACGTTACAATGAACGCCAATTCACTCGCGCCAATGGGAGAACACATGTTCGATTCAGTGGAGGACGTCCAGCAGCGCTTCCGCCAGGCGAGCTACATCGCGAGCCGCCGCATCGCCACCGTCGTGTACCTCGCGGCGCGCATGGGACGTCCCGTGCTGATCGAGGGGCCGGCCGGCGTGGGGAAGACCGAGCTGGCCAAGACGCTCGCGGACATCACCGGGCGCCCTCTCATCCGCATGCAGTGCTACGAGGGACTCGACGAGGGCAAGGCGCTCTACGAGTGGAAGTACGCCAAGCAGCTCCTCTACACGCAGCTCCTGCGCGAGCGGATCGGCGAGCTCATCGCGGACGCGCCCTCGCTGCCCGACGCGGTGGCGAAGATCGCGGGGCAGGACGACGCGTTCTTCTCGCATCGCTTCCTGTCGCCGCGGCCGCTCCTGATGGCCATCGAGTCGGAAGTGCCGACCGTTCTCCTCGTCGACGAGATCGACAAGGCCGAGCCGGAGTTCGAGGCCTTTCTCCTCGAAGTGCTCTCCGACTTCCAGGTGTCGGTGCCCGAGCTGGGGACGATCCGCGCCACGCACATCCCGCTCGTGGTGCTGACGTCGAACAACGCCCGTGAGCTGTCCGACGGACTCAAGCGCCGGTGCCTGCACCTCTTCATCGATTTCCCGGTTCCCGCCGAGGAGCTGGAGATCATCCGGCTCAAGGTCCCCGAGATCTCCGCGCACCTCGCGAGCGCCGTCGTCCACGCCGTCGAGAAGATCCGCGGCCTCGATCTCCGCAAGCCTCCGTCGGTCTCGGAGTCGCTCGACTGGGCTCGCTCCCTCGTCATCCTGAACGCGCGCACCCTCGACCCCGCGCTGGTGGAATCTACCCTCACCATGCTCGTGAAGTACGAGAAGGACCTCGAGCGCGTGAAGGGCAGTCTCGACAAGGTGCTGGCGCCGTAGCGGCACATGGAAGAACGGATCCTCGAGTTCATCGGTGACCTGAGGCGGGCGGAGATCCGGATCTCGCCGTCGGAGGCCCTCGATGCGCTCGGCGCGACGGCCGAGCTCGGGTTCACGGACCGCGAGACGTTCAAGTCGTCGCTCGCCGCGACGCTCGTCAAGGAGTCGCGCGACCTCGCCACGTTCGACCGGATCTTCAACCTGTACTTCCTCGACCTGCAGGCCCTCGGCGAGGGACTGAAGAAGGCGCTCGGTCCCGAGGACCCGGCCATGCAGAAGCTGCTCGAGCAGCTGATGGCCGAGGACGACTTCGACCTCGACGAGATGACGGAGCTGTTGCTGCAGGGCGAGGGTGGCGAGATGGAGATGGCCATCCGCGGCAAGGGCCAGAACGCCGGTCTCGAACGGCTGATGTACTTCCTGCAGGTGGGACACTTCTCTCGGCGCATCCAGGACCGCTTCGACTGGTCGACCATCGAGCGCGACCTCGAGAAGATCATGCAGATGCTGGAGGCGAAGGGGCTCGACCCCGGGCAGCTCGCCCGCATCCGCAATTACATGGAGCTCCGGCTCGAGGCGTTCCGGCGCATGATCCGGCAGCACGTGGAGCGCGAGCTGGAGCGGCGCGCCTACCGGCAGGGCGAGAAGCTGACGCGCGAGGTCCTCGCGGACAAGCCGCTCTTCGCGCTGACGCCCGACGAAGTGGCGCAGATGAAGAGCGTCGTGGCGCGCCTGGCTCGCAAGATCAAGGACGCGCTCGCCATGCGGCAGCGGCAGGAGCGAAAGGGCCGCATCGACTCGCGGCGCACCATCCGCAAGAGCCTGCAGTACGGCGGCATCCCGATGGAGGTGATGCTCCGGCAGCGGCACCGCGAGAAACCGAAGCTGGTGACGATCGCGGACGTGTCGGACTCGGTGCGGAACGCCTCGCGGTTCATGCTGCAGCTCGTGTGGAGCCTGCAGGAGTGCTTCAGCCGGGTGCGCTCGTACGCGTTCGTGTCCGAGATCGCCGAGGTCACGCAGGCGTTCAACAACTTGCCCGTCGAGCGCGCCATCGAGTGGGCGCTCAAGGCCGCGCCGATCGACTATCACTGCCGTTCCGACTTCGGCTACGCCTTCAATCGCTTCGTCCGCACCGAGCTCGACAGCCTCGACAAGAAGACCACCATCCTCATCCTGGGCGACGCGCGGAACAACTACAACGATCCGCAGGCCTGGGCGCTGCGCCTGATCCGCGAGCGGGTGAAGGGCATCATCTGGCTGAATCCCGAGGGGCAGTGGGGCTGGGGCGTGGGGGACAGCGTCATGCCGCTGTACGCCCCCGCGTGCGACTACGTGAAGGAGTGTCGCACCATCGGCCAGCTCGGCGAGGTCGTCGACAACCTGGTGCACCATTGGTGGCGACGCGGGCGCTAGCGTCGTCGCGGAGCTTGCGATGGCAGTGCGGCCGATCCTGACCCTGGTCGTGTTCCTTCTTCTCGTCCTCGCGCCGAGGGCGCCCATCGCGGCCGAGCCGGACTGCATCACGATCGACGACTTCGGCAAGGCCAAGGTGGGCGAGTTTCCCGCCGACTGGAAGGCGCGCAAGGACGCCGGCAAGAGCGTCTACTCGGTGCGGGAGGAAGGCGGCAAGCGGTTCCTCCACGCGGACGCGAAGGACGTCGGCATCCAGGCGGGCAAGCAGTTCGAGCGCTGGGATCTCGAGAAGTACCCGATCCTGGCGTGGTCGTGGCGGCCGATGCAGTTTCCCGCCGGCGCCGACGAGCGACGCTCGAAGACGAACGACAGCGTCCTCGCCGTGTACGCGGTGTTCCCGCACTCCCCCGTCACCGTGAAGTCGGTCAAGTACGTCTGGAGCGAGGTGGTGCCCAAGGACACCCGCCTGTCCCTCAGCAAGGGCCTCACGCAGGTGCGGGTGCTCGAGACGGGAACGGCCAAGAAGGGCCAGTGGGTCGAGGCGCGCGCGAACGTGCGCGACGACTACAAGAAGTTCTTCAACGAGACCGAGGTGCCCAAGCCCGCCGGCATCGCGGTGCTCACCGACGCGGACGACACGAAGACGACGGCCCAGGGCGACTACGCGAACTTCCGGGCGTGCCGGGAAGGAGGCTGAGACGGCCATGAGCATCGTGGGCGCCTTTGCGCTGGCTCACACACCGCAGTTGCTCGCGCGGCCCGACACCGAGGACCGCGACCTCGTGCTGCGCGTCCACGCCGCCTTCCGTCGCGTCAAGGCACGCCTCGAGGCCATGAAGCCCGACGTCATCGTGATGGTGGGCGGTGACCACATCGAGGGGTTCTTCCTCAATTCGGTGCCTGCCCTCGCCGTCTACGTCGGCACGCAGTCGTCGGGGACGTTCGGGCACTACACGTTCACGTTTCCCAACCACGAGGCGCTGGCGCGTCACATCGTGGAGCAGGGCATCGAGCGCGGCTTCGATCTCACGTACACCCAGGACGCCAAGCTCGACTACGCGTTCTCCTTGCCGCTGCACTTCACGATGCCGGAGCCGCCGGTGCCGCTCGTGCCGATCCACGTGAACGTGTATCTCCCGCCGCAGCCCACGCCGGCACGCTGCTACGCCTGGGGCCGCGCCCTCGGCGAGATCCTCCGCGCGCGCCCGGAACGCGTGGTGTTGGCCGCGTCGGGCGGCATGTCGCACTTTCCTGGCACGGATCGCTACGCGAATCCCGACATCGGCTGGGACCGCGACATGCTCGAAGTGCTGAAGCAAGGACGGGGCGAGGAGCTGGCGCGCGTGACGGCCGCGGAGCTGGACAAGACCGGCAACATCGAGCTCAGGACGTGGATCACGTTGCTGGGCGCCGTCGGGGCGTCGAAGGCGGACGTGTACTGCTACGAGCCGTCGTGGCACCACGGCAACTGCGTGCTGGAGTGGCCGCTGTGAGCGACGAGCACGAGCTGCACTACTCGTTCCCGCCCGCCCGCGCCTATCCGCTCAACAAGCTGCTCTACGGCATCAAGAGCGAGACGCCGCTGCGCACGCGGTACCTCGCCGATCCGGACGGCGTGATGCAGGAGCTGGGACTCGACGCCGAGGACCGGGCCGCGATGCGCTCCGGGGCGCGTGACGCGCTCGTCGCCCGCGGTGCGCATCCATACCTCGTCTTCATGGCCGAGCTGCGCCTCAAGGCCGACCGCGGCCAGACGAGCTACGAGTTCTTCTGAGCGACCGCCGTCGCGCGTCCGGCCCGGCCTGATCCGCGGCGAGGGGCAGGGAGCACGGTGAGGCTCGACGCTCGGGGCGTCAAGGAAGCGCTCGTCACCGTCGCTCCCGCGGTGCTGATCGCCGCCGTCGCGCTCGTCATCGCATTCCACTTCGTGAAGCCAGCCCCGGCCCGCTACTTCGTGATGACGACCGGCGCGCCGGGTGGCGCCTATCACGTCTTCGCCACCCGCTATCGCGACATCCTCGCCCGCGACGGTGTGCGCATCGATCTCCGTCCCTCCGCGGGCGCCGTGGAGAACCTGGCGCGACTCGGTGATCCGGCCTCCGACGTCGAGGTCGGCTTCGTGCAGGGCGGGCTAGACGTGGCC
>JBKPPN010000016.1:0-15916 GCA_046733575.1 Candidatus Methylomirabilota bacterium
CTCCACGACGGGGATCGAGTTGTTCTCGTCGCCGTAGCCGTACTGGAGCGCGAACAGCCCCGTCCAGCACTGGCACACCGGGATGCTCGGCCCCCACATGAGCCAGCAGTTCCACTGCGAGGCCTGCAGACTCTCGAAGGCGCCGCGCCCGGTCCCCCCCGGAATCGACACCTGGTATGCCTTGAGGACGGGCCGCCAGTCGTCCTCGAAGCGCGAGAGCAACCCGGCCACGAGGAACTGCGCGGACAGGAACCCCGTCGTGACCCGGACGGGGACGAGCGACGCGACGTCGGTCTCCATGGCGACTCCGGTCGCGATCAGGTGATCGAAGTACCGCTTCCACAGCCGGGCGTTGTCGTTGGTGCGACGGAAGAAGCGCGCGCTCACCTCCACGGGGGTCGTCGAGAAGTCGGCCGTGCGCGCGCGCTGGCGCAGCTGGGCGACGAGCGGCGCCGCCTTGGCGCCCTTCTCGGGAACGGCCACCGCCTTCTCGAGGGCCGCGGGCGACGTGGCCGCGTCGTTTCTCAGCAGCTCGAACTCCACGACGAACCGGACGGCGTCGAAGAGCGCACCGGCCTTCAGGTCCGTGACGACGCTGATGTCGCGCACGACTTTCGCGGCGACGGCCGCGCCCGCGTCGGACGCCATGTCCGAGAGAACCGTGTCGGTGAGCAGCGCGATGCAGCGGGTCTCCGTCATGTCACCTCCGTCGTGTCGCGTCGGCTGCCCCGCGGACGCGCCGGCATCCCGCGTCGACCGCGCGCGCGATCCGCCGCTCAGGATCTCGGCGATCTCTTCCATCACCTGCTTGAGGGCGCGGTCCACCGCGGCGGACTCCCTGGCGTGGAGGTCGGCGAGCGTCACCTCGCCGCGGGGACGGAACTCGGTGGCCTCCAGCCATTCCGGCCGGCGGCAGGGCTTGAGCATGATCGGCACGAGCGGCAGTCCCGACTGGTTGCGGCGCTCGAGCAGGCGCGGCTGCTCCTTCTGCATGATGAACGGCGAGGCGATGAACTCCGGGCTGATGATGAGCACGGCGAGATCGGCGGCGGCGAGCGCCGCGTCGATCTCGTTCGACCACGTGTCACCCACGCGGATCATCTTCTGGTCGATCCAGATCTCCAGGCCGGGGAACGACTGGCTCAGCCCGTACAGGTGGGTGAAGATCTGCCGGACGATCCCCGTGTCGTCCTCGTCCTTGTGGCTGTAGCTGACGAAGATGCGCTTGCCCGTCGACGGCATGGCTGGCGGTCCCGCGCTCAGAACACGGCGAGCGGGTTCGCCGGCGAGCCCGTGCCGCCCTTCACCCGCAGTGGCGAGATCATCAGCATGAACTCGTCGCGATTCTCCTCCTGGCACACCCCGGCGAGGCCTTCGAGGTACGCGTTGTCGAGCAGCGCGACGCCGTAGGCGAAGATCGCGGCGTGCACGGCCCACGGGATGTCGTAGCCGTTCGGCATGAGATCGAGCATGTCCCAGACGAGCACGGCCACGTCGTGATCGCGGAGAAATTTCAGACACGAGGCGTGCAACCCGGGACGGTCGACGGGACCGCCCCCGAACGGACGACCGTAGACGGAGTCCGGGTTGGCGCGCTGCCAGGCGTCCCGACCGCTGTAGACGCAGATGGCATCGCCGGGCTCGACGGTGATGCCGCGCTTCGAGCAGATCTCCTCGAGCTCCCAGCCGTGCACGGGCGTCTCGAACGTGATGCTCGCGGTTCCGCGGTGACGGGGCACGTCGAGCATGACGCCGCGGGTGATGATCCCATCGCTCCACGCCTCGATGCCGCCGAACGTCGCGCCGTCGAAGCCGACCTCCTTCCCGGGATCACGGCCGTTCCACATCCCCGTGTCGTCCCAGGTGTGGCACAGCGCATCGATGTGGGTGGACTGCACGCCGTGATAGAAGATGCCGTAGTAGTCCGCCGCGAATCCCCCCGTGCCGCGCGGCACCGTGCGCATGAAGTGGTGGGCGGGGTAGGCGTTGCCCGGCCCCGGCTCCTTGGGAAATTCCCGGCTCAGCGACACGCTGCGCCCCTTCTGCACGAGGCGCGTGGCCGCGACGATCTTGGCCGGCGTGATCAGGTTGATGGCGCCCTTCTGATCGTCCTTGCCCCAGCGGTTCCAGTTGCTGCGATCGCGGATGAGCGCGTCGATGTCCTTCCTGCTCGGAACGGGTGGCATCAGGCCTCCTGGTCGAGGGTGCGCTGCGAGGACGGTCGGCGCGACGTCACAGCTCGACGATCCCGTCGCCGATCTTCTTCAGCTTCTCCAGCACGAGCGGATCGTGGCCGGGCAGGATCAGGTCGGGCGACGACGCGAGGTCGTAGAGTCGCTGGAACGCGTGATAGGTGCCCGGGATGTCGTGCAGGGTGTTGAACGGGATCCGCTCCTGGAAGTTCCGGTAGTAGTGCGCGGCGTCCGAGGCGAGGACGGCCTGGCCGCGCGGGTGCGCCACCGTGATGATCTGCATCCCCGCGGTGTGCCCGCCCACCTTCTCGACGGCGATGCCGGGCACGATCGTCCCCGCGCCGTCGATGAACTTCATGCGGCCCTCGTAGTTCAGCCGCACGAGCGCATACATGTCTTCCAGCTCCACGGAGTGACGGAAGGCGCCGTGCGAGACGTGGCGTCCCGTGTAGAACGCCATCTCGGCGTCCTGCACGTAGAACGTGGCGCGCGGGAACAGCGCGTAGTTCCCGACGTGGTCGTAGTGGAAGTGGCTGATGATCACGTGCTCGACCTTGCCGCAGTCGACGCCCACCTCGGTCAGTCCACGGTCGATGCCGCGGAGGAACTGCCGCCCGCGCTTCGTGCCCACCGGCTCGGTGAAGCCGAGGTCGACGACGACGGTCGTCGCGCCGTTGGTCACCGCCCACACGAAATAGTCCATCGTCATCGGGTTGTCGTGAGTGTCGCGATAGAACACCTCGCTCGAGCTGCACTGGCGGTGCGCGTAGCGCACGGCGTACACGCGGTAGGGCGAAACGCTCATGGCCTCTCCTTCCCCGAACGGAGATCCCGTGGCAGGATTCTACGGGCTTCAGACCCCCGTTTGTCGACCCTCAAGGAGGACCACGATGGCCACCGCGATCTCGCCCAGGTACGACGACAAGAAGGAGTCCACGTCATGAAGGTCGGCTTCATCGGCCTCGGCACCATGGGCGCGCACATGGCGAAGAACGCCATGACGGGCGGCCACGACCTGGTCGTGCACGACATCAACCGCGCCGCCGCCGAGCCGCACCTCGCCGCGGGCGCCAAGTGGGCCGCATCGCCGCGCGAGGTGGCGGAAGCCACCGAGGTCGTGCTGACGTCGCTGCCCGGTCCCCCGGAGGTCGAGAGGGTGGCGACGGGCGACCACGGCATCCTGAGCGGCATGACGGCGGGGAAGGCGTACTTCGACCTGAGCACGAACTCACCCACGCTGATCAGAAAGCTCCACGGCATCTTCGCGGCCAAGGGCGCACACCTGCTCGACGCGCCCGTGAGCGGCGGTCCCCGCGGCGCCGAGACGCGCAAGCTCGCGCTGTGGGTCGGCGGCGACGAGGCCGTCTTCAAGAAGTTCAAGCCCGTGCTCGACGCCATCGGCGACCAGGCGCGCTACATCGGGCCGATCGGCGCCGGCTCCATCGCCAAGCTCGTCCACAACTGCGCCGGTTACGCCATCCAGACCGCGCTGGCCGAGGTGTTCACGATGGGCGTGAAGGCCGGCGTGGAGCCGCTCGCCCTGTGGGAAGCGGTACGCCAGGGCGCGGGCGGGCGGCGTCGCACGTTCGACGGCCTCGTCGATCAGTTCCTGCCCGGCAAGTACGAGCCCCCCGCGTTCGCGCTGAAGCTGGCGCACAAGGACGTCTCGCTCGCCTGCGAGCTCGCGCGCGAGCACGGCGTGCCGATGCGCGTCGCGAACCTCGCCCTCGCCGAGCTCACCGAGGCGATGAACCGCGGCTGGCAAGCTCGTGACTCCCGCGTGGCCATGCTGCTCCAGAACGAGCGCGCGGGCGTCGAGGTCAAAGTTCCGGAAGAGAAGATCAAGCACGTCCTGGCACAGGACAACAAGTAAGGAGACCCAATGGCACAGCCCGTGGATCCCAACGATGTGATGATGACCGGCGAGAACTCGTTCGTCCGCCTCAGCCTGGACGGCGGAAAGACGATGTCGACGCGCGCCAGCCACTGGCGCGTGCTGTGGTGTCCCTCCGGCTCCGGTCACGTGCTGTACCTGCAGAGCGGACTCATCGACAACCGGGTGCAGATCTACAGCGACAACGTCGCGGTGGCGCGGTGGCTCCAGCGCAACATCGAGACCCTGCTCTACCCCGCCTTCGCGGACACGAGCCTGCCGGTCATCGCGGCGCACTTCGCGCGCGCCGGTGACCCGCGCTCCACCGCGACGGAAACCGTGGCGAGCGCGAGCGAGCGCATCGTCATGGCGTGGTACGACTGCATCGATCCGTTCGTCCTCACGATGGCGCCCGGGATGAACAACCGGCCCATCGGCGTCTTCAGCACGTTCTTCCCCGCCAAGTCGGCGCAGCTCGAGATCAACGGCCGCGTGGCGCCCGGTCAGCCGTGGTCGGAGATGCGCGGCGACCGGACCAGCTCCAGCGCGTGCCTGGCGTGGTCCGAGACCTGGGTGAAGCCGCGCGCCTGACGCAGCCGAGGTGGTGGCGCGCGCGGTCACACGCGCGCCATCACCTCTTCGGCGAACAGCGTGAGGATCGTCTCCCGCTCGATGAAGTCGCGGTCGGGCACCTGCGGCAGCAGGATCACGCGGCGGATCTCCGGCACCTCGCCGATGCGCCGCACGCCCTCCCGCACGTCGGCCGGCGTGCCCGCCAGCGCCATCAGGTCGATGAACCGGTCGGGGACGAGCTCCCGGTGCGTCGATCCCGCCGTGGCGTGCTGGAAGGAGTCGTAGCCCTCGCGCAGCCGCCGCATCACCGCCTCGTCCTCGTCGCCGAGCCGGATGGGGAGCGGATGGCGCATGGCCGACGCGACGCGACCACGCGCGTGGTCGCGCGCCCGCTCCCGGTCGCGACCGATCGACATCGGGGTCCAGAGCAAGATGTCGAGATCGTCGCTCGGCTTGCCCGCCTCGCGCGCGCCCGCGTGCACGCGCTCGACGCCCGCGCGCAGGATCGGCGGTGACGTCGTCGCGTACATGATGGCGCCGTCACCGAGCCGTCCCGCCGCCTGCAGCATCCGGGGGCCGGAGCCTGCCACGTAGATCGGGATCGCGCGGGGACGGTCGAGCCAGGCCAGCCGTGCGTCGGTGCCGTTGTCGAGCCGCATGCTGTGCCGCTGCACGAGATCGCGCACCGAGCGCACCATGCCCTCGAGCGTGCCGACGCGCGCCATCCTCTGCACGCTGAGCCCCATCGTGCCTGCCGAGCTCCCGCCCGTGCCGATACCGATCACGACGCGGCCTTCCGCCATCTCGTCGAGCGTGGCGATGGCGCTCGCCGTCACCGACCAGTGCCGCGTGTGCGGCACCGTCACGCCGGGACCGAGCTTGATCCGCTTCGTCGCGACCGCGCACGCCCCCAGCGTCACCCACAGCTCGCGGCAGACCAGGTGCGTGTCGGTGATCCACGCCGTGTCGTAGCCGAGCGCCTCGGCGAGCTGCACCTGGCGGACGATGACCGGCACAGGCTGATTGCCGAGAATCCCGATGTCGAATTTCATCACGCGATCGCGAGGTCCGTCGACTCAGGATCCTCGATGTTCGAGGCCATCTGGCGGCTCCACGGTGGAAGGGTGGCACGACGGTACCACGCCGGATCCGGACGACCGTCGCGGGACTGGCCGACCGGCCAGCCCCGCCACACGGCGGCTCACGCGCGCTTCAGCAGATCCTTGTCGATGGGGAGCGAGCGGATGCGCTTGCCCGTCAGGGCGAAGACGGCGTTGCAGACGGCGGGCGCGACGCTGGGGACGCCGGGCTCGCCGAGACCGCCGGGCGCCTCGTTCGATTCGAGGATGTGCACCTCGACCTGCGGCATCTCGTTGATGCGCAGCATCGGGTAGTCGTGAAAGTTGGACTGCGCCACGCGGCCGTGATCGATCGTGATCTTGCCGTGCAGCGTGGCCGTGAGCGCGTAGACGGCGCCGCCCTCCATCTGGGCCTTGATTTGGTCGGGATTGACCGCGATGCCGGGGTCGATGGCGGTGACGAGCCGATGCACCTTCACGGTGCCGTCGGGCGCCACGGCGACCTCCGCCACGGACGCGGCGTAGCTCGCGTACGAGAACACGACCGCGCAGCCGCGCGCCCGGCCGGCCGGCAGGGGCGATCCCCAGTTCGCCTTCGTGGCCGCGAGCTCGAGCACCCCCTTGTGACGCGGCGCCTGGCTCAGCAGCGCGCGACGGTACTCGTAGGGATCCTTCTTGGCCTCGTGGGCCAGCTCGTCGATGAAGCTCTCGATGATGAATCCGTTCTGCGAGGCGCCCACCGAGCGCCAGAAGCCGAGCGGGATCCCGTAGTCCTTGTTGACCCACTCGATGCGGAGATTGGGGATGGCCTTCTCGTAGGCGATGTTCCGCACCGCCTCCACCGAGGCGGCGTCGACGGTGCCGGCCTGCGCGCGCCCCTTCTGCACGAGGATGCCGGGGCCGACGATGCGCGTGGCGAGCGCGAGGGGCATCCCGTTCGCGTCGAGCGCGGCGCGAAACGCGTTGTACGTCGACGGCCGGTAGAAGCCGTGCGTGATGTCGTCCTCGCGCGTGAACATCACCTTCACGGGCTGACCGACGGCCTTGGCGACTTCCACCGCGTCCTGAACGAAGTCCATCTCGCCGCGCCGGCCGAAGCCACCGCCCAGCAGCGTGGTGGTGATCGTCACCTTCTCCACGGGCAGGCCGGTCAGCTTCGCGGCGAGCTGCTGATGGCCGCCGGGGTTCTGCGTCGGCGCCCACACCACGCACGCATCGCGCGTCACGTGCGCGGTGGCGTTCATGGGCTCCATGCACGCGTGTTCCAGGAACGGCACCTGGTAGACGGCCTCGATCACCTTGCTCGCGCCGCCCAGCGCCTTCTCCGCGTCGCCGTCGTTGCGGGCGACCTGTCCGGGAGTCTTCGAGAGCCCCTCGTACTCCTTGACGATGTCGGAGGTCGAGACCGCGGCCAGGGCGCCCTCGTCCCACTGCACCTTGAGCGCCTTCCGTCCCTGCACGGCGGTCCAGAACCCGTCGGCCACGACCGCGACGCCGTTGCTCACCGCCACGACGTCCTTCACGCCCGCGATCTTCTTCGTCTCGGTGGCGTCGAAGCTCTTCAGGGTGCCGCCGAACACCGGGCAGCGCTCGATGGACGCCACGAGCAGGCCCGGCATCTGCACGTCCATCCCGTACACGCCCTTGCCCGTCACCTTCTCGGGCGTGTCGCGACGCTTCACCATCTTGCCGATGTAGCGGAACTGCGACGGATCCTTGAGCTTCGGGTCCTGCGGCACGGGGAGCTGCGCCGCCTTGTCGACGAGCGTGCCGTACGGCGCACGCCGGCCCGTCGACTTCTGGACGACGGCGCCCGGCTCGGTGGTGACGTCCGACACCGGCACCCCCCACTCGCTGGCCGCCGCCTGCATGAGCATCTCGCGCGCCGAGGCGGCCGCCTTGCGCCACATGTCGATGTGGTCGCGGACGCCGCGGCTGCCGCCGTACGACTGCGACTTCGTGACGGGGTTCGCGTAGAGCGACGGGTTCGCGGGCGCCTGCTCGACCTTGACGTCCTTCCAGTCGGCGTCGAGCTCGTCCGCGATGATCATCGGGGTCGTGGTGAGCGAGCCCTGCCCCATCTCGGGAACGGAGTTGATGATCGTGACGATGCCGTCGCGATCGATGCTCAGCCACTGGTTGGGCTTGAAGACGCCGGCCTGCGACTGGGCGAAGGCGCGCGCCGCGCGCCGGGGAAGCTCGAATCCGACCGTGAGGCCGGCACCGACGGCGACGCCGCCCTTCAGGAGCGCGCGACGCGTGATCTCGCGCTTCATCATGCGCCTCCCTTCTTGATGGCGGCGGCACGATGAATCGCGGCCCGGATGCGCTGGTACGTCCCGCAGCGGCAGATGTTGCCCGCCATGGCGTCGTCGATCTGCTCGTCGGTGGGCGACGCCGTCGTCGCGAGGAGCGCGGCGGCCGACATGATCTGTCCGGACTGACAGAAGCCGCACTGGGGCACGTCGACCTCCATCCACGCCTTCTGCACGGGATGGTCCGCCTTCTCCGACAGGCCCTCGATGGTCGTGATCTTCTTCCCGACCGCGGCGGACGTCGGGGTGATGCACGATCGCACGGGCGCGCCGTCCAGGTGCACCGTGCAGGCGCCGCACAGCGCCATCCCGCAACCGTACTTGGTGCCGGTGAGCCCGATCTTTTCCCGGATGGCCCAGAGCAGCGGCATGTCTCCGGGGGCATCGACCTGCTGCGGCTTGCCGTTCACGGTGAGCGCGATCATGGCCACCCTCCCTGCTGGCGATGAGAAGCACGCGGCCTCCGACGGTCGCCGATGGTACCGCAATGTCGCGCGATTGGCGGGGCCGCGTGCGTGAGACGTGGCGGATTGACGCCCGGCGGCGGCCCGGGTAGCGTCGATGTGCCGCGCGCATGCCGTGCGTGGCCCGGTGAAGAGGTTCGCCGATTCGAGTCCCGCGCCCATGGAGGACAGCATGCGCCTCTCCCGTCTCGTCACCACCGCCGTCGCCATCGCCGCATTGCTCGGGACCGCCGTGCATGTCCGCGCTCACGAGGACGCCAGGCAGGCGCCGGAGAAGCTCGGGAAGGTCACGTTCCCCACCTCGTGCGACCCCAAGGTGCAGCCGAAGTTCGAGCGCGCGGTCGCGCTGCTGCACTCGTTCTGGTATCGCGAGGCCCGTGAGGCGTTCGAGAACGTCCTCGCCGACGACGGCTCGTGCGCCATCGCGGCGTGGGGCGTGGCCTCGATCCTCATGTCGAACCCGATCGCAGGCCTCGGGCCCACGCCCAAGGCCGCGGGGGAGGCCCAGGCGGCCATCGACAAGGGACGGGCGATCGGCGCGAAGACGCAGCGGGAGCGCGACTACATCGAGGCGGTCGCCGCGTACTACAAGGACTGGGCGAATCTGCCGGAGTCCGAGCGCAAGAAGAACCGCGCCGCGGCGTACGAGACGGTGGCCAGGAAGTACCCCGACGACTACGAGGCGCAGGCCTTCTATGCCCTGTACCTCGCCGCGTCGCAGCCGCTGAACGACAAGACGTACGGCCCCACGCTGCGCGCCACCGAGATCCTGGAGGGCCTCTTCGTCAAGAACCCCGAGCATCCCGGCGTCGCGCACTACCTCATCCACGCCTACGACTACCCGCCCATCGCGGCCAAGGGCGTGCCCGCGGCGCGCCGCTACGCCGACATCGCGCCCTCCGTGCCGCACGCGCTTCACATGCCCTCGCACATCTTCACGCGGGTCGGGTACTGGACGGAGTCGGTGCAGACGAACACCCGCTCCGCCGTCGCGGCCAAGCGCGACAACGATGTCGACGAGGCGGCTCACGCCATGGACTACATGACGTACGCCTACCTGCAGATGGGACAGGATCGCGAGGCCAGGCGAACCGTCGACGAGATGCTGGCCGCCGTCGCAGCCACTGCCCCGCGAACAGCGGGCGTGTACGCGGTGGCGGCGGCGCCCGCCCGCTACGTGATCGAGCGCGGAGCGTGGCGTGAGGCGAAGGACCTCCAGCCTCGTTCGTCGAACTTCCCCTGGACGGAGGCCATGACCCACTTCGCGCGCGCGCTGGGCGCAGCGCGGAGCGGTGACGCCGCCGCGGCGGACGTCGACATCCAGAAGATCACGCAGCTGCGCGACACGCTGAAGGCGGCCAAGAACGACTACTGGGCGAACGAGGTCGAGGTGAACCGTCTCAACGCCTCCGCGTGGACCGCGCTGGCGCGGGGCAAGAACGACGAGGCCGTCGCGCTCATGCGGTCCGCGGCGGACCTGGAAGACGGCAGCGACAAGAACATCGTCACCCCCGGCCGCATCGTTCCCGCCCGCGAGCTGCTGGGCGAGATGCTGCTCGCCCTGAACCGGCCCGCGGAAGCGCTCGCCGCGTTCGAGGCCTCGCACCAGCGCGAGCCCGATCGGTTCCGCGGTCTCTACGGCGCGGGCCAGGCGGCGGCGCGCGCGGGCGACGCGGTGAAGGCGAAGCGCTACTACACGCGGCTCGTCGAGGTGGCGGGGGCGGGCGACGCCCGGCCCGAGCTGACCGACGCGCGCGCCTACCTGGCGAAGAACTGAGCGAGACGACCATGACCACCGAGCACGCGAGCGTCTGCACTCTCGACTGTCCCGACACCTGCAGCTTGACCGTCACCGTGGAAGCGGAGCGGATCGTGAAGATCCGCGGCTCGCGCGCCAACCCGTACACCGCGGGCGTCATCTGCACCAAGGTCGCGCAGCTCTATCCGGAGTTCGTGCACGGCCCCGGTCGCATCGCCACGCCGCTGCGTCGCGTGGGGGCGAAGGGCGAGGGACGCTTCGCGCGGATCTCGTGGGCCGAGGCGCTCGACCTCGTGCACGACGGGTTCACGCGCGTCATGGCCGCGCACGGGCCCCAGGCGATCCTCCCCCTGAACTACGCGGGGCCGCACGGCATGCTGGCGGGCGGCTCGATGGACCTGCGCTTCTTCCACAAGCTCGGGGCGAGCCTGCTCGATCGCAAGCCGCTCTGCGGCGGCGTGCGCACCGAGGCGTGGGTCGGCACGTTCGGCACGGTGCCCGGGATCCGTCCCGAGCAGGCGGAGCACGCGAAGCTCATCGTGGCGTGGGGCAACAACGTCACGTGGTCGAACCTGCACCTGACGCCCATCATCAACCGGGCCCGGAAGAACGGCGCCCGGCTGATCGTCGTCGATCCCGTGCGCACGAAGATCGCGGAGCAGGCCGACCTGCACCTGCCCGTGCGGCCCGGCACCGATGTCGTGCTGGCCTGGGCCATCGCGGCGGAGATCGAGCGGCGGGGCGGCGTCGACGCCGAGTTCGTCGCGCGGTACGTCGAGGGCTTCGAGGCGTTCATGGCACGGGCGCGCGCGCGATCGCTCGCCGAGGCGGCGGCGGTCACCGGCGTGAGCGAGGCCGGCATCCGCCAGGCGGCGGAGTGGTATCACACGATCTCGCCCGCGGCCATCAGCGTGGGCAACGGGCTCGAGCGCAACCAGAACGGCGGCAGCGGCATCCGCGCCGTGTTTGCCCTCGCCGCGATCACCGGGAAGTTCGCCGTGCCGGGCAGTGGCCTCATCAACGGCGCCGGCATGTCATTCCCCAAGACACCGCGCGTCCTCCAGCGGCCCGACCTCGTGCCGCCGGGCACGCGGACGATCAACATCGTGGACGCGGGGCGATTGCTGAACGACCCCGCGCTGTCGCCTCCGATCAAGGCGCTGTTCGTCTACAACCACAATCCGCTCGTGGTCCATCCCGACCAGAACCGCATGCGACGCGGTCTCGCGCGCGAGGACCTCTTCACGGTCGGCTGCGACGTCGTCATGACGGACAGCCTGGCCTACGCGGACGTCGTGCTGCCCGCCTGCAGCCAGTTCGAGCACGCCGATCTCTATCCCGCCTACGGCACGCACTGGCTGCAGCGCGCGGAGCGCGTCATTCCGCCCCAGGGCGAGGCGCTCCCGAACGTCGAGATCTTCCGTCGCCTCGCCGCGCGCTTCGGCTTCACGGACCCGATCTTCACCGCCTCCGACGCGGAGCTCATGGACGACGCCATCGATCCCGACGACCCGCGCCTGGGCGGCGTGCGACCGAGCCGCCTGCCGCTCGACCGCGCCGTCGCGATGACCGTCGATGGTCAGGAGGCGCTGCCGTTCAAGAACGTCTTCCCCAGGACGCCATCGGGAAAGATCGAGCTCGCGTCGACGTATCTCGAGACGAAGTACGGGGCGCGACTGCCCGACTTCCGTCCCGTGACCTCGCGCTTCCCGCTCGCGCTCATCTCGCCGGCGTCCGACAAGCGCACGACGTCGACGTTCGGTGGCCTCTCCGCGAGCGACGGCACCCCGCCGCTGCGGATGCACCCCGACGACGCCAACGCCCGCGGGCTCCGTGACGGCATGCGCGTCCGCGTGTTCAACGACCTGGGCGAGGTGCACCTGCCGCTCGAGATCACCGAGGCGGTGCGTCCCGGCGTCGTCTCGAGCCTCAAGGGCGCGTGGATGCGCACGACCGACAACGGTCAGACGGTGTCCGCGCTCTGCCCCGCGCACACCGCCGACGTCTCGGACGGCGCCTGCTACAACGACGCGCGCGTCGAGGTGGAAGCCCTGGCCTGACGGCTCACGGCGCGAGGTCGGCGCCGCGGGAGCGCGATCGCGGCGCGGCCGGCGGCGACACGGCCGCTCCCGCGTTCAGGACGCGAGGTCGACGGTGCGATCTCCACGCGCAGGCCGAGGCCGCTACGCGTACGCGGCGTCCGCCTCCAGCGCGAGCCTGGCGATCGTCTCGCGCGTCGGGACGCCGGTCTGGGCGTCCCAGCCGTATTCCTTGTAGTAGTCGACGACGATCTTGCGCATGGCGTCCGGCGCCAGCCCGGGGTGCTTGGGCAGCGGCTCCGAGAACCGCTTGGGCAGCCGATCGTCCGCGGCGGTGAAGCCCTCGCGCAGGTTGTAGAGCCGGGCCAGCGTCAGGCCTCGATGCGCCTGGGTGACGAGCTCCTCGGGCGTCAGGTCCCACCCCGTGACGGCCTTCAGGATGTCGAGCGTCTGGTCGTCGCTGTAGGCGAGGAAATGGCAGAGCGCGACCTGGTTGCGAAGACCGTTGCGGTTTCCGCTCTGGCGCATGTGATCGCCGCCCGTCGGCGCCATCATGTACGACGCGCGCATCACCGGCATGTGACGCGGGTCGTGCATCGCCATCTCCATGCCCTTCACGGTGGTGAGGAACTCGTCGGTGCCGCGGCCGACGCGCGCGGACGCGCGCTGTGACCCCTCGGCGAGGAGATCGCCGATGCCCCGACGGTGCGCGATCATCTCGACGAGCTTGATCACGCCATCCGCGTCGTGGAAGCGGAGCGGGACGCCGCCCGTGTCGTCGAGGGTGAGCAGGCCCTTCTCGAAGGCCTCCATGGCCCAGGCCAGCGTGGCGCCGAGCGAGACCGTGTCCATGCCGAGGTAGTTGCACATCTCGTTCGACTTCGCGATGGCGACGAGGTCGTCGAGGCCGAGGTTCACGCCCATCGCGGCGAGCGACTCGTACTCCGGCCCGCCGTAGCGCGGGTCCACGGCGTAGCGCCCCTTCGGGTCGACGCCGACGTGCCCCTTGCCGCCGTAGAGCTTCTCGTGCGCCTCGCGCGCGAGCTCCTCCTTCTTCTCGATGTGCACGACCTTCTTGCAGCGCACCGAGCAGGCGTAGCAGGCCTCCATCTTGACGCGCATCTCGTTGGCCACCGCGACGGCGTCCACCCTAGCCACGTGCTCGAAGGCGCCGAGGCGATAGTTGAGCGTCGGCATGCCGCCCTCCAGGTTCTTGCCCTGCATGGCCGCACCGGTGCCGTAGTCGTGGAAGGCCTTGTGGTTCTGGTCCATCGTCGACGAGACCCACTTGGCCACCGCGTTGAGGCCCTTCGGGTCCGCGATCTTCACCGCCGTCTTGCCGCGCACGACGAAGGCCTTGAGCTTCTTGCTCCCCATCACCGCGCCC
Organism: Candidatus Methylomirabilota bacterium; assembly: GCA_046733575.1. Lineage (GTDB taxonomy): Bacteria > Methylomirabilota > Methylomirabilia > Rokubacteriales > CSP1-6 > JBKPPN01. Next base: position 13,682 of record JBKPPN010000016.1, read on the forward strand.
ATGCCGGTGCGACCGGCGACCTCGTTCAGCTCGTTGGCGATACACGCGAAGCGCACGAGGTTCTCGCCCGCCGGACCGATCGTCGCGACGCGCGCGCGGGGGTCGCCGATCTCCGCGAGCAGCGTGTCCTGCACCTGACCCGTGATCGTGCCCCACACGTGGCTCGCGTCGCGGATCTCGACCGCGCCCTCGTTGATCCAGAGATACACGGGGCTCGACGCCACCCCGTGCACGACGAGACCGTCCCACCCCGCGCGCTTGAGCTCGGCGCCCCAGAAGCCGCCCGACTCCGACTCCCCGAACCCACCCGTCAGCGGCGACTTGGCGCCCACGCTGTGACGACCGGCGCCCGGCACCGGCGCGCCGGTGAGCACGCCGGGCGCGAAGATCAGGATGTTGTCGGGACCGAGCGGGTCGGCGCCGGCGGGCACGTGCCTGAGGAGGTAGTGCGCGATCATGCCCCGCCCGCCGCCGTAGTGCCGATAGAACGCGTCGCCCGGCTCCTCGACGCGCCACGTCCGGTCACGGAGATCGACGTGCAGGACCTTGTTCCAGTAGCCGAAGCGCTCCATGGGAGGTCTCCTATCGTCGGGAACGTGTGGCGTGCGCGCTCAGACCATCGGCCAGCGCGAGGGCGCGAGGCTGACGCCCGTGCGGGCGAGCAGGCGCTCGCCGATTTCCTGCACCTTGGCGTAGAGCTTCGGCTCGTCCACGAATTGCTGGCGGTACGCGTCGACGATCACGCGCCCGTCGATGATCACGGTGTGCACGCTGCGGCCGTCCGCGTTGTAGACGAGGTTGTTGACGGGATTGAAGAGCGCCTGCCACTCCGGGCGCTGTGTGTCGAACAGCACGAGGTCCGCCTTCTTGCCGACCTCGATGGAGCCGATGGCGTCGCCCAGGCCCAGCGCTTCCGCGCCGCTGCGCGTGGCCAGCTCGATGGCCACCTCGGCCGGGATCTGCGTCATGTCCTGGCGCGCGTCCTTGTACTGGATGGCGGCCATGTTCATGGCGCGCACGATGTCGAGGTGGTTCGAGTTGTTGGGCGAGTCGCAGCCGAGCGCGATCTTCACGCCGCGCGCGTGCAGCTCCGGCAGACGGCCGAGCTGACCGACGCCGCGACCGCCCTTTGCCGCCGTGACCGGACACATCGCGACGGTCGTGCCCGTGCGCGCGATGGCGTCGACCTCCGAGGCGTCGAGGCCCAGCACGTGCGCGAGCACCGTGCGCGGGCCGAGCACGCCGAGGCGCTCGAGGTACCCGGTCGGCGTGGTGCCGTGCTCGGCGCGATAGTCGGCGATGGCCTTGGCCCCGCTCGCGTGATGGAGGGTGAGGCTGGTACCGTGCTCGTCGGCGACGCGCTTGAGCGCGCGCAGGAGCTCGGGCGTGCACGTCTCGGGCGAGAACGGCATGGCCCACGCGCTGATGCGCCCGTCGAGCGTCCCGTGCCACGTGTCGAGGAACGCGCTCGTGCGCTTGACGCACTCGTCGGTGGTGTAGCGCGGCAGCGGAAACGGCGCGGGCTTGTCGGTGACGCAGTCGCCGAGGATGACGCGGATGCCGGCGTCCGCGTAGGCTTGCCGGCACGCGTCGGGAAACTTCGTGCTGCCGGGATCCACGAACGCCACGGTGCCGTTCTTGACCAGCTCCACGAGGCCGAGCAGCGTGGTCGCGTGCTCCTCTTCCTCGGTCATGGCCATCTGCAGCTTGAAGACGATCGGAAGCGGGCTGCCGACGTCGTCGGGAAAGATCCCGCGCACGCAGTGGCCGTAGCTGATGTGCATGTGACCGTTCGAGAACCCGGGCGTGACGACGAGGTGACGCGCGTCGATGACGCGGTCGGCCGGCGTGGCGGCGAGCTCGCTCGCCTTCCCCACCTGCCGGATGCGGCCGTTGTCGACGAGGATCGCGGCGTCGCGGATGATGCGACGGTCGCGGTCGACGGTGATGGCGAAACGGGCGTGATCGATCTTCAGGCTCGGCATGGGGATCCACCTTCCATCGGGCTGAGCAGCATCAGCTCCGCGCCGTCGCGGAGCGGCGTGTCGCGTCGAGCGAGCTCACCGTCGACGCCCACCGTGACCTCGCTCCCCTCCGGGATGCCGATCGCGGAGAGCAGGTCGCCGACCGTGGACGGCGCGTCGAGCGCGTACGTCTGCGGTCCCTCCGCGCCGCGCGGCAGGTAACGACGGAGGTCGGCGAAGAACGTCACGGTGACGTTGATCACTTGATGGC
>JBKPPN010000017.1:0-12253 GCA_046733575.1 Candidatus Methylomirabilota bacterium
GCTTCGGATTGACGACCAGCGCATTGAACAGTCCCGTCACGGCCTCGGCGGCAATCTGCTGGACGAACGTGATCAAGCCGTTCGTGAACTTGTTGACGGCGCTGTCGGGGACGGCGGAGTCCCCCTTGTGGACGCCATGCGTGCAATTGAGGTTGCTGAGAACGAACGTGGGCGGATCGTTCTGGGGATCCGCCGGAGCCTCGAGGCTGGCATTCGTCGCGACGAAGCCGCCGGCCGAGCACGAGCCCGAGCAATAGCCACCCCTCGGTTGCGTCCCCACGTTCAGCGTCGCGCTACACGTCGTGCCGTCAGGGTAATCGACGGCGGTCCAGTTACCCGACGTTGTGCCGTTCGTGCAGCGGAGATGCGACGACGCGCTGTCGATCGTGAACGAGATGGTGAGCCCGGGACCGGGGACAGAAAGCTGCGTCTGGAGGGGCGCGTCGTAGGTGCAGGCGAAGTCGTGCCCGTTGTTGGCTCCGGATGCATAGGCGCAGGCGGTGTTGGCGGTTGACGTGAATACGCGAAGCGATGACACCGAGTAGTTGCTGTCGGGGTCATTGCTGTCCGGCGTCCCGTAAATCATCAGATGGCGCGCCCGCTTGATCGCCGTGCCGGTGAACGTCGTCGTTCGTGAGCTCAGGCCCGAGGCGAGCGAATGGGGAATGCTCCACAACGCCTTCCACACCGGAGGGGTCGAGGTCTCGTCCAGATAATCCACCTGGAACGGATGACGGTCGCCCTGGAACGCGATGCCGGCAATCGGGAATGTCGCGGTGAGATCCACGAAGAGCGGTCCCGTCACGGGCGCCGCCGATCCCGACTGCGCACACTTGGGCGCCGACCCGAGACAGGGGGACAAGATCGTGGTGAAGCGCGGATCGTTCCAGTCGACGCTGGTGCTATCGGGCGTCGGCGCGCCGTTGGTCGCGACGCCCTCGGGGCCGAAGGTCAGGGCGCCCTTCGACACGTTGACGTTCGAGGTGTTGTTGAGCTGCACCTCGGACACCGAGAAGTCGTTGTTGATCGAGTCCGGGCAATCCTTGGTCGAGCAACCCCAGATCCGAACGTAGCGCGCATTGAACGTGCTCGGCGTCGAGGACGTGATGGTGGGCGTGCGCTTGGTCAGCCCGTCGCTCGATGCGGCGGGAAGCTGTGCGTAGCTGACCCAGCTGACGCCGTCGAGCGAGTAGTCGATCTGGAACACGTTCTTGTCGGCCTGGATGATCGGCTGACACGCGCCCGTGCCGCAGATGCTCACGGTCCCGCCGAGATCGATCACGAGGGCGCTCCCCGGGCCGTCGTTGCGGAGCACCACGGCATACGTCTTGTCGTTCCAGGTGGAGCCTTCCTTCGCGAAGACGCCGTCGGTGATGACGTACGGCCGCGGCCCGATGGCGACCTTCCCCGTCGACACGATGTTGCCGTCCGTGTCCTTGAGCCGGATCTCGGATACCGAGAAGTTCGTATCGTCCGCACCGGGCAGCGCCCACAACCGGACGTAGCGCGTCGTGAAGTCGGGCCCGTCGATCTTCGCGCCACACTTGACGCTTCCTGGCGTGGCCGACGGAATGACGTTGCGCGAGATGAGCCCGCTGCCGGACGATTCGCAGGTACCTCCCCACGCTCGCCACGTCTGGCTGGTGTCGTCCCACCAGTCCAGCTGCATGTTGTGGCGGTCGGCTTGCACGAACGGCGCGCACGCGGTCGCCCCGCAGATCGTCGTCGGCGCGCCGAGGTCGACGGTCACCGCATAGCCCGCCCCCGCATTCGTCAGGATGACGGTGAACGACGGGTGATTCCAGGTTGTCCCTTCCGGCGCGAAAACGCCGTCGGTCACCTTGCCGGCATCGGGGCCCCAGGCGCTGTGCGTGGCGACATCCTTCGCATTGAAGGCACCGACACTGAGGCTGGTGATGCTGACATTGCTCAGGCCGGCATACGTGCTGACGTTGTAGCTCGTCGTGACGTGCTCGCAGTTCGTGAGCCCGAGATGTGCGAAGCACAGCGTGCCCGCGCCGTCAGGGCACGAGGAGACGATGTTCCCGGAGCCGATGTCCGCCGCGGGAGGCGCGGCGAGCGGATCGATGTTCTTCGCCGCGTTGGGCGGGCCGGACCACGCGAATTGCACTGTCGCGAGCAGCTGACTGAGGAACGTGTTGGCCGACGAGTCCGTCGCGGGCGAGCCGACAGCACACTCGAAATCTTGCGCATGAACCGGCATCGCGCCGACGGACAGCAGGATGAGTGTGATGACGCAGATCGTGCCTGCTGCATGGACGAGGTGCATGGCCGCCATGGCCTCCAGTCGGATACAAAATTCGCGTGCCGTCTTGGGCCCTCGCTCCCGCATCACATGGTGCTTGATTTGGGCCGCACACGAATCGCCCAGAGGCCGACGAGCGGGCCTCGTTATGGCATCGTGACAAGACGCTGTCAAGAGAGGGGCACGCGGCTGCCGCCCGGCGCTTGCTCGCCGCCTCACGCATCGGCGACAGTACGCCGCGTGCCTGGCGAGCGTCACGCCGTCCTCCGCCTTGTCCTCGCCTTCGCCATCATGCTGCTCGTCTCGGGGAGCGGGAACACGTTCGCGGTGTTCTTCCCCTCGCTGCTCGCCGAGTACGGAGGGACGCGGGCCGCCACGGCGTCCGCAGTGACGCTGCTTTGGGGCGTCGGCGCGGCGATGGGGCCGATCGCCGGCTATCTGGTTCCCCGTCGCTCCCCGCGCGTCATCGTGAGCATCGGTCTCGGCGTGACCGCGCTCGGGCTCGCGCTCGCCGCTCTCGCGCCCACGCTGTCGCTCTTCGTGGTCGTGCTGGGCGTGGGCGGCGGCATCGGGGTCGGTCTCACCGGGCTCGTCATCCACGCCGCGCTCATCGCCGACGTCTATGCGCGACGCCGCGGGTTCGCCATGGGCATCGTGCTGTCGGGATCGATGGCGGGCTACGTCCTGGCCGGACCCATCGGCTGGGCCATCGCGCGCTTCGGCTGGCGCGGCGCGCTGCTCTGGTACGCCGCGCTCGTGGTGGCGCTCGTCCCGCCGGTGTTCGCGACCTACCCCACGCGATTGGCCGCCGCCGCGCCGCGCGCGGCCGCGGGCGACCGCCGCGCGCGCGCCGTCATCACGTCGCGCGCCTTCCTGCTCCTCGCGGTGATCTACGCCATCGCGCCCGCGGTGGGAATCATGGCCACCGTGCAGCACACGCTCTTCCTGACCGCGCGCGGCTTCTCCGTCGCGGAGGCGTCGTCGCTGCTCGCGGTCGGCGGCGTGCTCGCCGTGATCGGACGCGCGCTGGCCGGCGTGGCGTGCGACGTGGTCGGCGCCATGCGAACAGGCGTCGCGTCGCTCGTGCTGTCGCTCATCGGCACGCTGTGCCTGCTCGGCCTCGACCGGACGGCGAGTGCCGTCCTGCTCTACGGCTACGTCGTGCTGGTGTTCATGCCGCTCGGCTCGCGCGCGCCGATCGTCCCGTTGCTCCTCACGCGGATCGCCACGCCCGCGCAGTACCCGATCGTGTTCGGCTACCTCGCCATCAGCAACGCGCTCGGTGCGGCGACCGGACCGCTGCTGTCCGGCGCGCTCTACGACGTCTTCGGCTCGTACGCGGTGGTGTTCGGGACGGCCGTGGCGCTCATCGTCGTCTCGCTCGTGAGCCTGCTCGCGTTCGACCGCGACGTGCGCTCGTCACGCGGTGCGGCCGGTATACTGGGCGGGCCCGCCAGGGCCAAGGAGAGCGCTCGCGAGTGAGGTCGTCCTCCGCTTCCGCTGCCGAGCCCCGCGCGGCCGTCGCCCGGTTCTCCGCCCTCCGTCATCCCCCGTACCGGCGCTACTTCGTGCTCACGATGCTGAGCCAGATCGCGGACAACATCGAGCACGTCATCAGCTACTGGGTGATGTTCCAGGCGTTCCACTCCGCGACGCTGGCCGGCTTCGCGGTCATCAGCCACTGGGTCCCGTTCCTGCTGTTCTCCGTCTACACGGGCGCGCTGGCCGACCGCTACGATTGCCGAAAGCTCATCCAGATCTCGCAGGGCCTGTTCATGCTGGCGTCGCTCTCCTGGGCCGTGCTCTTCGTCACCGGGACGCTCCAGGTCTGGCATGCCGCGGTGATCCTGCTCGTGCACGGCGCGGCCGGCGTGCTCGGCGCGCCGGCCACGCAGCTCATGATCCACGACATCGTGGGCGCGGAGCGCCTCGCCAGCGCGATCCGGCTGACCGCGACGGGACGCTACCTCGCCATCCTCCTCGGACCGGCCATCGGCGGCGCGATGATGCTGGTCCTCGGACCCGCGGGCGGCCTCTTCGCGAACGTCGCGATCTACCTGCCCCTGACGTTCTACCTCACGCGCATCCGTTACACCGGGCACACGCACGACCCCGAGCGCACGCGCAGGACGCCGAAGTTCGGCTGGGCCGAGACGCGTCGACTCCTGGGCGAGGCGGCCAAGGAGCCGCGGATGCTCTCGATGATCGTGCTGGGCGGCGTGACGTCGTTTCTCGTCGGCAACGCCTTCCAGGCCCAGATGCCCGAGTACGCGCATCATCTCGGCACCGACAAGGCGGGCGCCTGGTACAGCATCCTGCTCGCGGCCAATGCCGCCGGCGCGGTGATCGGCGCGCTGTCGCTGGAGGCGAGCGCCACCGTGCGTCCCAGCACGCGACCGGCGATCGTGTGCGCGATCGTGTGGGGCGCGCTCATGGCGCTGTTCCCCGCCGCGTCGACCTATCCCGTGGCCGTCGTGCTCCTTGTCCTGGCCGGCGTCTTCAACATCGCGTTCACGTCGATGGCCCAGACCATCATCCAGGTGCTGGCCCCGCCGCGCCTGCGCGGCAGCATGGTGGGCCTGTTCAACTCCGCCATCCTGGGCTTGCGCGCCGGCAGCGGTCTCACCGTCGGCGTCCTGGGCGGCGTCATCGGCGTGCAGCGCTCGCTTGCGCTCAGCTCACTCGCCGTCGTCCTCGTCGGCGTCGCGCTGCTCGTCGCGGACGCGCGGGGACGCGCCGCCGTCGAGCCAGCGGGGTAGCCTGGATCATGCGCGAAGCAGAAACAAGAAGGCCATCGGGCCCACGAGTGTGCGAGAGGAGCGTTGACAAGAACGTCGAGATCAGACCATCGTCAGGACAACGCGTGCTTCGCGCTCCGGATGTCGTCTCGTGAATCGTCGACCGCCTGCGACCGATAGCCGAACGATCGGCCGCCGGACGTTCGTCCGTACTGGCTCGCTCGCCATGCTCGCCGCGCCGCTGCCCGTACGCGGACCGCGATCGGCCGCGGTCCATCGCATCGGGATGCTGGAGACGATCCCCGAGGCAGACAACGCCGTCAATCTCGCCGCCTTTCGCAAGGCTCTGCGCACGCGCGGCTATGTCGAAGGGCGAAACCTCATCATCGAATACCGATCCGCGGATGGTCGCGCGGAGCGGTTTCCCGGCCTTGCCGCCGAACTGGTTCGTCTCAACGTCGATGTCATCGTGACGAGAGGGACACCGGCCGCCCGGGCGGTGAAAGACGCGACGCAATCGACTCCCACCGTCATGGCGACGATGGGGGACCCGCGTGCCCTCGTCGCGGCCGTCGCGCACCCTGGCGGCAACATCACCGGGGTGACCACGTACAGCACGGAGTTGATCGGGAAACGGATCCAACTCCTCAAGGACCTGGTGCCTGGACTGCTCCGAGTCGGATTGCTGCACAACATGGGGAATCCGGCCGCGCGGCCGGAATGGGAGGAGACGAAGACCGCGGCACGCGCTCTCGGTCTCCAGGCGGACCTCCTGGACGTCCGAACCGAGGACGACCTCGGTCGCGTCGTCCGGGTCGCCGTCAACCAGCACATCCACGCCTTCATCATCGGGTTCGATGGACTGACGCAGATGCACGAGCACGCGATCGTCGACCTGGTGGCGCGCACCCGATTACCGGCCGTGTATCCTGCCCGGGAATTCGTCGAGGCCGGGGGATTGATGGCGTACGCGGTGAGCTATCCCGAGATCTATTCCCGGCTCGCCGACTACGTCGACAAGATCCTCAGAGGCGTCAGGCCTGCGGACCTGCCTATCGAGCAGCCGACGAAGTTCGAGCTCGTCATCAACGTGAAGACCGCCGCGGCCCTCGGGCTCACCATCCCGCCGTCGCTTCTCCTGTGGGCGGATCAGGTCCGTGAATAGATGAGCCCGAGGCCTGAAACGGCGTCGAGTCCCCCTGTCGGTCGATTCAGCGGCCGCCGCAGCCCGCGGGGTCCGTGCAGTCGGGGAAGGTGAGCTGTCGCCACACGCCGTGATCGGCGTGGCGCCAGGAGTCGGTCAATCGGATGAGCGCCTGCGCGAGGGGCGCGAGCGTCGGCGTTCGCCCGTGACTGATCCACGTCACGATCTCGCGCTGGATCTCGTGGAAGCGCTCCGCCGTATCCTGCGTCATCGTCTCCAGCTCGTCCAGGACGCGGAAGAACGGATCCTGTCCGATCTGGCTCGACATGAGCGTCATGCCGGCCAGCGTGCCCGCCGACGTGACGTGGCCGTCGAGGATGTTGGTGGCGCTGCTGATCGTCTTGTACACCGACCAGTAGTCGGTCTGGATGATGTCGGCGCGAAACGCCGCAGTGACGGAGTCGAGCATGTCGAGCAGGTACCAGTGGGAGCGCCACATGAACCACTGCGCGTTGTCGTACTCGCCGTGCGGACCGATGACCTTCGGGTACGAGGACGGGTTCGGCGACGCATACGTCAGCGAGCGGCTGATGCCGGCGAGGTTGCGGCGCGCGGAGGGCACCCAGATCTCCCGGGCGCGGCGCACGTTGTCCTGGTACACGCTGTTCGCGTTGGCGGCCTGAGCGCGCTGGAGGACCGATCCTGCCGTCCCGAGCGTGATCACGCTGCGGTCGATGTAGAACCACGCGAGCGCCACGCGCGCGCGCCGCGATTGCGATGCCATCGTGGTGAACGCGGTCGTCCCGTTCTGCTCGACGATGACGTTGAGGAGCAAGCCGTTCGCGCGCTCGGCATCGCGCGCAGCGAGGATCAGGAGGCCGAGAGAATCCGCGAGCAGCGTCTGCGTCGCCGTCGTGGTGCCGGTGCGGATCCCGTACGCGACGTAGCGGAGCGCCTCGCTGATGTTCTCGAGGCCGTCAACCAGCTTCAGCAGCTCCGTCTGCTCGGCCGTCGTGAACGCGGCTCGTGCCGGCATCGCGGCGACAAGGACGATCGCAGTGGCCAGGAGCCAGGTCGCCAGGACTGAGCGAACACGAGACATCGCAACCTCCGCGGTAAAAGATGCACACCCGGGGTCGCACGCCACGCAAGTTCTGCGCCGGTGGTGCAGGCCGCGCCGGAGGCGCGCCCTTTCGCGCAAATCGGCGGCGCGCGAGACAACCGGCGTCGCGACAGGTGACATCGGGCTGACACGCGGTGTTCGCCGTGCGCCATCGAGCGCCCGGCACGGGTGCTACCATGCGGCCATGGCACACAAAGGCATGCGCTTCGGCATCTTTCTCGCACCGTTCCACCGCCTCGGCGAGAACCCCACCCTCGCCCTCGACCGCGACATGGAGCTCATCCAGTGGCTGGACTATCTGGGCTACGACGAGGTGTGGATCGGTGAGCACCACTCGGCGGGCTGGGAGCTGATCGCGTCGCCGGAGATCTTCATCGGGGCGGCGGCCGAGCGCACGCGGCACATCCGGCTCGGATCCGGCGTGACGAGCCTGCCCTATCACCATCCGCTGATGGTGGCGCAGCGGTTCGTGCAGCTCGATCACATGACGCGCGGACGGGCGATGCTCGGCGTCGGTCCGGGCGCGCTCGCCTCCGACGCGTACATGATGGGCATCGAGCCCGTCACCCAGCGCTCGCGCATGGACGAGGCGCTCGACGCCATCATGCTCCTCCTGCGCTGCGACGAGCCGGTCACCATGAAGACGGACTGGTTCGAGATGCGCAACGCGCGTCTGCACCTGGCGCCGTACACGGACCCGCACTTCCCCATCGCGGTGGCGAGCGTGATGACGCCGGCCGGCGTGACGGCGGCGGGCCGACACGGGCTGGGTGTGCTGTCGATCGGCGCCGGCCTCCCCGGTGGACCGGAGGCGCTCGCCAACCAGTGGAAGATCGGCGAGGAAACGGCGGCACAGCACGGCAAGACCATGGATCGCCGGGAGTGGCGTCTCGTCGTGAACGTGCACGTGGCGGAGGACGACGAGCAGGCGCTCCGCGAGGTCTCGAAGGGCGAGCGCCACGAAACCATCACGTACTTCGAGGACACGCTCGGTCGGCCACCGGGGCGCGCGGACGATCCGCTCCGCGACGGCGTGAAGATGGGGACCACGCTGGTCGGCACGCCCGACACCGTGATCCGCGGGATCGAGCGTCTCCAGACGCTGAGCGACGGCGGCTTCGGCGGCCTGCTCTTCCGCGCGCACGAATGGGCGAATCGCGAGCAGACGCTGCGCAGCTACGAGCTGTTCGCCCGCTACGTCATCCCGCGCTTCCAGGGGTCGCTCACGATGCCGGCGGACTCCAACGCGTGGGCCAAGGAGAACCGCAAGTCCGTCTTCGGTCCGAACGTGGAGGCGATCCGCCGCGCCTTCACGGACGCGGGCCGCAGCGTGCCCGACGCCTTCCGTGCCCGCACGGCGGGCGCGCGTGACGTCGACTGATGAGGGGGAGGTCGCTCATGGGACGTCGTAGCGTCGTCGCGCTCGCACTGCTCACGGTGGCCTCGATCGTCGTCGCAGGACTCGTGCCGGTGGCGCGCGCCGCCGATCCCATCAAGATCGGCGCGCTCCTTCCCCTCACCGGCTCGGGCGCGTCGTACGGAGCGTGGATGAAGGGCGGCACCGAGATCGCGGTGGAGGAGATCAACGCCGCGGGTGGCGTCGCCGGCCACAAGCTGGAGGTCATCTTCGAGGACCATGCCGCCGACGCCTCGAAGGGCGTGAGCGCGATGCGCCGTCTCGTCGACGTGGAGAAGACGCCGTTCGTCCTGACCTCGTACTCGTCGGTGAGCCTGGCCATCCAGCCCATCGGCGTGCAGAACAAGGTCGTGATGATGAACGGCGGTGGCCAGTCCGACAACCTGGCCAACAAGGACTACCTCTACAACAACATCCCGGTGGTCTCGAACGAGGTCGCCGTCATCGTCGACTGGCTCACCAAGGAGAAGGGCTTCAAGCGCGCCGTGCTGATCACCGCCAACGACGAGGCCGGGCGCAACGGCGCCCGGACGTTCCGCGAGCGCTTCGGCGCCGCGGGCGGCAAGGTGCTGGCCGAGGAGCAGATCGCCCTCGAGGGCACGGACTTCCGCGCCCAGCTCGCCAAGCTCCGCGCCGCGGGCGGCGACCTGCTCTACATCAACTCCTACGGCCGCAACGTCAGCATCGTGTGCGACCAGGCCCGCGAGCTCGGCATCAAGATCCCCATCGCGGGCACCTCGTGGACGCTCGTGACGGAGACGTTCAAGGCCAGGGGCGCCGAGGGCATGCTGGTGACGCGGCTGCCCTTCGACAGCAATTCCGCCTTCGCGAAGAAGTTCAAGGAGCGCTACAACGCCGACACCGGCTTCTTCGGGCCGCAGTACTACAACGCCACGAAGATCTTCGCCCGCGCCGCGGAAGAGGCGGCCAAGAAGAACAACGGCCGCATCGACGGCGAGGGCATCAAGAACGCCATCGAGAGCATCAAGTCGTTCGAGACGATCTCGGGGCTGCTCGTGTTCCAGCCGAACCACGCCGCGCTCATGGACATCGAGGCGGGCACGATCAAGAACGGCAAGGTCGAGGTCGAGAAGGTCATCAAGGCCGCCGGCAAGTAGCGCGTGGACCTCGTCCTCCAGCTCGCCGCCACCGGCCTCGTGGTGGGGAGCCTGTACGCGCTGTGCGCGCTGGGCTGGGGGCTGATCTACGGCACCACGCTGCACTTCCACGTGGCGCACGGGGCCGTCTTCACGCTCGCCGCCTATCTCGCCTACGTCTTCCAGCAGCGCCTGCACCTGCCGCTGGTGCTCGCCTGCCTCGCGGCGGTGGCCGGCGCGGCGGTGGCGGGACTGCTGATCGATCTCCTCGTCTACCAGCGGCTGGAGGCCCGCGGCGCCGTGCGCACGAGCATCTTCATCGCCTCGCTCGGCCTCCTGATCGTGGTCGAGAACCTCATCACGCTCGTGTTCGGGCCTGATCCCCTGCGTCTGGACGTGGGAGGGCTCGCCACCGCCCTCGAGATCGGCCCGGTGTTCCTCACGCGGCTGCACCTGCTGACGATCGGCCTCGCCGTCCTGGGCTACGTCGCGCTGGCCGCGTTCCTGCGCTTCACCCGGGCGGGACGCGCCGTGCGCGCGGTGTCGTCGTCGCCCGAGATGGCGCGCACCGTCGGGATCGACCTCGGTCGCGTGCACCTCCTCACCTACGCCCTCGGCTCGGCGGTTTCGGCGCCGGCCGGCATCCTCGTGGCCATGGACGTCGGGGCCGAGCCGTATCGCGGCACGCAGTTCGTGCTGCTCGCCTCGGTGGGCGTGATCCTGGGCGGCATCGGCTCGATTCCGGGCGCGATGCTGGGCGGGCTCTTCATCGGGCTCCTGGAGAACCTCGGCGTGTGGCAGATCCCGTCGGAGTGGCAGTCGGCCATCTCGTTCGGCGTGTTCCTCGTGTTCATCGTCGTCCGGCCGCGCGGCTTCTTCGGACGCCGGATCCGGTCCGCCGAGATCTGACGGACCCGTCGTCGTGGCGGCCTACCTCGCGCACTATCTGGTCATGGTCGCCATCTACGGGATCCTCGCCATCTCGCTCAACCTGCTCGTGGGCTATTCCGGAATCTTCTCCCTCGCCCACGCCGCCATCTACGGCGTCGGCGCGTACGCCTCCGCGCTGGTCGCGCTCGAGCTCGGGCTCGGCTTCTGGGGCGGCCTGCTCATCGCCGCGCTGGCCGGCGCCGTCGCGGCGGCGCTGGTGGCCATCCCCTCGCTCCGCGTGGCGGGCGACTACTACATCGTCGCGTCGTTCGGTCTGCAGACCGTGGTGGTCACGATCTTCATGAACTGGACCGGGCTCACGAACGGCCACGCCGGGCTGCCCGGCATTCCGCGGCCCGTCGTGTTCGGCTGGGTCGTCGATCAGCCGTTCAAGTACGTCGTCCTCGGCGCCGCCCTGCTCGCGGTGACGTACGCGGTGTGCTGGCGGCTGACGAACTCGGCCTTCGGACGCGTGCTGCAGGCCATCCGCGACGACGAGATCGCCGCGCTCGCCATGGGCAAGAACGTGGTGCGGGTCAAGATCCTGGCCGCCGTGGTGTCGTCCGCGCTGGGCGCGACGGCGGGCAGTCTCTACGCGCACTACATCACCTACGTGAATCCGTCGAGCTTCATCCTGAGCGAGTCGATCTTCATCACGTCCCTGGTCATCCTGGGCGGCACGGAGCGGCTGGCGGGACCACTCGTGGGCGCGTTCATCCTGCTCGCCGTCCCCGAGGCGCTGAAGTTCCTCGCCATTCCGGACACGGTGGCCGCGCCCATGCGGCAGGTGCTCTACGGCGCGCTCCTCATGCTGTTCATGTTCGTGAGGCCCGAAGGCATCCTGAGCCGGAAGCGCGTGCACGCGGTGTGAATCCCGCCTCGCCGGTCCTCACCGTCCGCGACGTGAGCCGAGCCTTCGGCGGCCTCCTCGCCGTGGACCGCTGCACCTTCGACGTGATGCCGGGTCAGATCACCGGGCTCATCGGTCCGAACGGCGCGGGCAAGACGACCATCTTCAACCTGATCACCGGCTTCCTGCGCGCCGACGCCGGGTCGATCCAGCTCGACGGGGACGAGCTGCTGGGCCGCCCCCCGCACGTGGTCGAAGGCCTCGGGGTCATCCGTACGTTCCAGCACCTGCGCCTCTGGAACAAGATGACGGTGCTCGACAACGTGCTGCTGGGCTGCCGCACGCCGGTGGGCGAGAACGTCGTCTCGCTGTTCGCGCGACCGGGTCGCGTCCGCGCGGAGGAGCGCGCCGCGCGCGAGCACGCGCTGGCCGCGCTGGACTTCTTCAACCTCGCCGCGCGCGCCCGCGACGTCGTGGAGGATCTGTCCTATCCCGAGCAGAAACTGCTCTCGATGGCGCGCATCGTCGCCACCGACGCGCGCGTGCTCCTGCTCGACGAGCCGACGTCCGGTCTCGACACCGACTCGCTCCAGCGCATCGTCCCCCTCGTGCGCGGCCTCGTGGAGCGGGGCAAGACCGTGCTGCTGATCGAGCACAACATGGAGCTGATCTCCGAGCTGTCCGACGA
>JBKPPN010000018.1:0-8161 GCA_046733575.1 Candidatus Methylomirabilota bacterium
GGGCACGACCGTCTGTGGCTTCGGTGTGACGCTGGAGGCGTTCCCAACCGGTCCGTCGGCGGCCTCACCCTGCTTGGCGGGAAACGGCCCAACCGGCCCCACCCCGCCACCCGGCCCTCCACGCCCGCCACGTGGGTTGGCGTCATTCGACTGCACGACATCTCGTTCCACGCGGCGTGGAGGATGCGCATGAGCGTTCCCACTGTCGTGCAGCCGGTTGTGCTCGAAGGTGGCCATGTGCGGCTGGAGCCGTTGACGGTCTCGCATGTCGATGCGCTGGTGGAGGCGGCGCGCGGGTCGCGGGTGGCGTTCACGTACTTTCCGGATACGCGGGAGGCGATGGAGCGATATGTCGCGGCGGTGTTGAGGGATCAGGCGGCGGGGACGGCGTTGCCGTTCGTGACGCTCGCGCTGGCGACGGGGCGGGTGGTGGGGGCGACGCGGTTCTTGAATATCGAGTACTGGGGGTGGGATGAGGGGAACGCGAACCAGCGTGGGGCAGATCGGCCCGACGCGGTCGAGATCGGGGCGACGTGGTTGAGTGTCGAGGCGCGGAGGACGGCGATCAACAGCGAGGCGAAGCTGTTGATGCTGGGGCATGCATTCGCGACGTGGCGGGTGCATCGGGTGCGGCTGTTCACGGACTCGCGCAACGTGCAGTCGCGGGAGGCGATCCTGCGGCTGGGCGCGCGGTTCGACGGGGTGCTGCGGGCGGCGCGCGAGGGCGCGGATGGCGAGATCCGTCACACCGCGGCGTACTCGATCCTCGAGGCGGAGTGGCCGGAGGTGAAGGCGCGGCTCGAGCGGCGGCTCGCGGGCGGCGTGACGGTGAGTCGCGGTGACGAGGCGGCGAGAGGAATCGCGGCCGTCGCGGCGCTCTCCCGCGACGAGCGTCTCGCGCGGTTGCGGCGTACGGGCGGCGAGCTGGCCGCCGCCATCGCGGGCGCGGACGCGGAGCGGCTCGCGCGGCGGCCCGACGCGAAGAGCTGGGCCGCCGTGGAGGTGCTCTGCCATCTCCGCGACACCGAGGAATCGTTTCTCGACCGCATGCGGCTGATCGTGGCGACGGACGAGCCGCGCTTCGCCACGACGAATCCCGACCGGTGGGCCGAGGAGCGGCAGTATCTCCGCAACGAGGCGACCGCTGCCCTCGCCGCATTCCACGGTCGACGCGGGGAGACGCTCGCGTTCCTGGACGGCCTCGGCGAGGCCGACTGGCAGCGCGCGGGCCATCAGATGGATTCGCGCGGCCGCCGCACCGTCGACGACTTCCTCACCGTGATGGCGTGGCACGACGTCAATCACGTGGATCAGCTGCGTCGCGCGCTGGCCTGAGCCCCGCGGCCGCTCGTCCGTCCCCGCGACTACGACCCCGCCACGCGCCGGCGGTGGCCGGCCCAGTACGGCTCGCGCAGCACGCGGCGCAGCACCTTGCCGGTGGGATTGCGCGGCAGCGCCGACACCACGTCGACCGAGCGCGGACGCTGGAAGCCGCCGAGCTTCCCACGGCAGAAGTCGATGATCTCGTCCTCGGTGGCGCGCGCACCGGCGCGGAGGACGACGAACGCCTTCACCGTCTCGCCCCACGTCTCGTGCGGCACGCCGATGGCGGCCGCGTCGGCGATGGCGGGATGCGTGAAGAGGACGTCCTCGATCATGCGCGGGTAGATGTTCTCGCCGCCCGAGACGATCATGTCCTTCACGCGGTCCTGGATGTAGACGAAGCCTTCCTCGTCCATGACGCCGGCGTCGCCGGTGTGCATGAAGCCGCCGCGGAGCGCCTCGCGCGTCTCGTCGGGCCGGTTCCAGTAGCCCTGCATGAGCTGCGGGCCGCGCGCCACGATCTCGCCGATCGTCCCCGTCGGGACGGGCACGTCGTTCTCGTCCACGATCCGGAGATCGACGCCCACGACGGCCCGTCCCGCCGACAGGAGCAGGTCCGGCTTGTCCGCGAGGGCGCGACGGTGATCCGCGGGCAGCAGATACGTGAGCACCGCGCTGGTCTCCGTCATGCCGTACGCCTGCACGAAGTCGCAGCCGAACACGGCGAGGGCGCGACGCACCGTTGCCTCGGCGATGGGCGACGCGCCATAGGCGATGAGGCGCAGACGTTCGTAGCGACGCTCGGCGACGTCGGGGACCATCACGAGGCAGGCCTGGATCATGGCTGGCACCAGGGACGTCCGACCGATGCCCTCCTCGCTCAGCGCGCGCACCACGGCGTGCGGGTCGAAGTCCTGCTGCAGGTAGAGCGAGCCGCCGCCCTGGATGGCGGCGAAGCTCGTGACGGCGCCCGACGCGTGATACATCGGCACCACCAGCAGCCACCGCTCGCCGAAGCTCGCCTCCATCGCGACCATGAACTGGGCCAGGTTCGCGGTGATCGCACGATGCGTGAGAAGCGCCCCCTTGGGGCGTCCCGTCGTCCCGCTGGTGTACATCTGGTAGAGCACCTGCTCCTCGTTCACGTCGCAGGCCGGCGCCGTGGCGGCCTGCGCGGCGACCCACTCGCAGTACGGCTCCCAGCCGTCGGACGGCGGCGCGTCGATGGCGACGAACCGCTCCACGGTCCCGAGCGCGTCGCGCACGCCGTCGACGGCACGGACGAAGTCCGCCGAGACGAGGACGAGCCGCGCGCCCGCGTCCGCGACGATCCATGCCCAGTCCGTCGGCGCGAGCCGGTAGTTGAGCGGAACGGGCACCACGCCGACACGCGCCGCCGCGTAGTAGAGGATGACGTACTCGATGGAGTTCTT
Source organism: Candidatus Methylomirabilota bacterium (assembly GCA_046733575.1). Classification (GTDB taxonomy): domain Bacteria; phylum Methylomirabilota; class Methylomirabilia; order Rokubacteriales; family CSP1-6; genus JBKPPN01. The sequence continues at coordinate 2,757 of JBKPPN010000018.1, forward strand.
CGACAGCACCGCGACCCGATCGCCCGTCGCGAGTCCCGACGTCAGGAAAGCATGGGCGAGACGGAACGACTCCGCCTGCGCCTCGGCGTACGTCAGCCGCCGCGATCCGAGAACGACGAACTCCGCGTCCGGGGTGCGCCGCGCCCAGTAGTCGAGGAAGTCGTGCAGGCGCATGACGTCGGAGAACATACACGAGTCGTCGCGCCCGGAGCGGATGGTAGAGTCGACGCACTCGTGACGGCACCGGAGAGGCGATGACGACGTCCAGGCTTCCGATGATTCCCACGCATGTGATGGGCAGCCACGGGTTCCCCGGCTGGTTCTGGACCGCGCTCGACAAGATCAAGGCGGGCGAGTACGGCCAGACCGACGTGAAGGAGACGTTCGACGACGCCACCCAGCTCGCCATCCGTGACCAGGAGCGGGCCGGCATCGACATCGTCTGCGACGGCGAGATGCGGCGCTTCTTCTTCGTCCAGACCTTCTACGGAAAGATGGAGGGACTGGAGCACGTCGAGCCGCTGCGCAAGACCGGTCTCTACGCCTACGACAGCGTGCCCCGCTATCGCGCGGTCGGAAAGGTCAAGGCGCCGCGCGGGCTGGGCGTCGTCGACGAGTTCACGTACCTGAAGACCCAGACCGATCGCCCCGTGAAGGCCACCGTGCCCGGGCCGGTGACGCTGTCGATCCACATCCAGATCCGTCCCGGCGACGCCTACAACGGCGATCGCCTCGCGCTCACGTGGGACATGGTGCCCGCCGTCAATGCCGAGCTGAAGGCGCTCGTGGCGGCGGGCGCGGACTACATCCAGATCGACGAGCCGTCCGCCGCCATCGTGCCGGGCCAGATCGATCAGTACGTCGAGATGTTCAACGCGTGCGTCGACGGCGTGACGGCGAAGATCGCGTACCACGTGTGCTTCGGCAACCTGCTCTCGCGTCCCCGCGGCAAGCGGTCGTATCGCTGGATGTTCCCCGCCCTGACGAAGGCCAAGTGCGACCAGTTCGTCTTCGAGTACGCCAATCGCGAGATGGCGGAGATCGAGGACTGGAAGGAGCTGGGCGTCGACCGCGAGGTCGGCTGCGGCGTGGTGGACGTGAAGTCGTTCTACATGGAGCCGCCGGAGGAGGTGGCCGACCGCATCGTGCGCTGCGCGGAGTTCATTCCCGTGGAGAAGCTGTCCGTCACGCCGGACTGCGGATTCTTCCCGGTGCCGCGCTGGGTGGCCTACGAGAAGCTGAAACGGCTGGCCGCGGGCGCGGCGCTCGCGCGCACGCGTCTCGGCGTGGCCTGACCCGGTGTGCCTGGCGAGCTGCTTCGATCACTGGCGACGCCTGCTCGCCGCGAGTCGAGCCGCCGCATCGACTGATCGCGGCGTCAGCCGACGGTGCTTCGTCGCCGTCGCGGCCGGCGCGCCGCTGCTGACTGCCTGTGCGTCGACGACGCCACCTGCCTCGGATGCCGTGCGTGGCCTGCTCGCCACCACGCCGTCCTTCGACCTGCACTCGCATCCCGGCCTCTTCCCGACTCTCGCGTCCGACACGCTGTCCGGACACCGCAAGGCGGCCGAGGCGGGCGGTCTCAGGATCATGGCGTTGACGGGGACGTCGGATGCGCCGGTGCTGACGCGCACGTCGACGGGCGGCCTGCGCGCCTCACGCGAGCCCAGGGCCGGCGAGCTCTACGCGTCGACGTGGCAGCAACTGAACGCGCTCAGCATGGGGAGCAGGGCGGCCGGGATGCCGCACGTGCTGAGCGCGAAGGACCTCGTCGCCGCCGGCGGGGGCGCGTCCGCTCCCGTGAGCGGATTGCTGGCCACCGAGGGCTGCGACTTCCTGGACGGACGGCTGGAGCGGATCGACGAAGCGTTCCGGCGCGGCGTCCGGTCGATGCAGCTCGTGCACTACCGCGTGAACGAGCTCGGCGACATCCAGACGGAGCCGCCCGTCCACCACGGGCTGACCCCGTTCGGTCGCACGGTTGTGCGGGAGATGAACCGGCTGCACATCGTCATCGACGTCGCGCACGCGACGTTCCCCACGACGGCGGCCGTGGCGGAGGCGACGACACAGCCCATCGTGCTGTCGCACTCCAACATCCAGGACGGGAGCGGGTGGGCGCGCTTCATCACTGCCGAGCACGCCCGGGTGGTGGCGGGAACGGGCGGCGTCGTCGGCGCCATGCCGATCGCGCTCGCGCGCCGCGCGGGCGGCACGGACATCGCGCGGTACGTCGACCACATCTCCCGGCTCGTCGACGTGGTGGGCATCGATCACGTCGCGATCGGCACCGACATGGACGGCATCGGTGCCTCGGCCATCTTCACCAGCTACGCCCGCTGGCCCTCGCTCGCGGCCGCGCTGCTCGACCGCGGCTATCGTCGGGACGACGTGTCGAAGATCCTCGGTGGCAACGCCGAGCGCGTGTACCGACGCGTCCTGCCCGACGGCTGACCAGCGTTCGATGGTAGAGTGACGCGCCTTGGCGTCGGCCCCCTCGTCGCTTGACCCGTGCGCGCCCGGAAGGAGATCTGCGTGACCGTCGTCGCGTTCTGCACGCCAGGGTCGCCCGGCTGGCGCTGGCGAATCGTGGGCTACGCCGGCGATTCCGTCGAGGAGTCGGAGGCAACGTTTGCCAGCATCGGCCCCGCCGTCGCCGCCGGCTCACGACGTCTCGAGCGGATGCACGCCGTCGATCGCTCGCTGCGTCCGTCGCTGTACCCGCGCGGCTCCGCGCACCCCAGACCCCGCTGAGGCCCGCGCCGGCGAGGGACACAGCCCGCGCCGAGCCGCGCGGCATCCCAGGAGGCTCGATGGACTTCGGCATCAATCTCGCGACCGCGGCGGACTCGTACAGGATCGTGCAGCGCGCGGAGACGCTGGGCTATGCGCGCGCCTGGTTCTACGACACGCAGCTGCTCAACGCCGACATGTTCGTCGCCATGGGCGCGGCGGCCGTGCAGACGTCGAAGATCCGCCTCGCCACCGGCGTGCTGATCCCGTCCAATCGCATCGCGCCCGTGGCGGCGAGCGCGCTCGCCGCGCTCAACGCGCTTGCGCCCGGCCGCGTCGACTTCGGCATCTCGACCGGCTTCACCGCGCGTCGCTCGATGGGGCTCGGGCCGGTGTCACTCGCCGAGATGAAGGAGTACGTCCGCGTCGTCGAGGGCCTGCTCACGGGTGACACGCTGGAGTGGACGTTCGAGGGCAAGCGACGAATGATCCGCTTCCTGAACCCGGAGATCGACGTCTTCAACGTGAAGGATCCGATCCCGCTGCACGTCTCCGCCCTCGGTCCGCGCGGCCGGCAGCTCACGGCCGAGCTGGGCGCCCACTGGCTCTACGCGACCGGCAACGTCGGTCACGCGCGCACCGCCGTCGCGGACATGCAGACGGCATGGCGCGCGGCCGGCGTCGCTCCCGAGACGCGCGTCGCCACGCTCTTCACGGGCGGCGCCGTGCTGCACGACGGCGAGCCCTTCGACAGCCCGCGCGTCAAGGCCCAGGCCGGCCCCCACGCCACCATCGCCCTCCACAACCTCGTGGAGCTGGAGCAGTTCGGCAACATGGGCCGCTCGATTCCCCCCGACCTCGTCCCCGTCCTCGACCGCTACCGCGAGATCTACACCACGTACGAGCCCGCCGACGCCCGCTATCTCTCGAACCACCGCGGGCACCTCATGTTCCTTCGCCCCGAGGAACACGAGGTCTGCACCCCCGCCCTCATCCGCACCCTCACCTTCACCGCGACGAAGCTGGAACTCCAGGAGCGCCTCCGCGAACTGCGAAGCATGGGCTACACCCACTTCTCCATCCACATCCGCCACGGCCACCCCGAGATGCTGGAAGAATGGGCGGACGTCTTCGAGGGCGTGTGAGACTCTCGCCCGTCGCGCGCGTCAGAGATACTGCCCGGGGCCTGCGCGACCGTCGTCAGGATGTCCCGCCCCCGCCGGCAATCCTCGCCGCCGCATCTCCTCGAACTGCGCGCGCGCCTGCATGTGCTGCGCCCACAACGCGGCCTGGATGCCCTGAAACAATCCCTCGAGCCACCCCACGAGCTGCGCCTGCGCGATCCTGATCTCCGACTCGCTCGGCGTCCCGGTGAGCGGAATCGTGAGCGTCGACAGCTCCTGTTGCAGGTCCTCCGACAATCCTTCGCGCAGCTCGCGGAGCGCCCGGTCGTACACCTCGCGCAGGTGCTTGCGCCCCGCCTCGTCGGTCGAGCATTGCCGGACGTCCTGCATGACTTCCTTGATCATCGACGCGATCCGCAGCAGCTTCGCCGGCTGCGAGACGAATTCCTCCCGTGGCGGTGGCGCAGGCGTCGCGCCGGCGGGAATGATGATGTGCGGTTCCTCGTTCGCCATGGCTGTCTGTTGTCCTTTCGCTCGTCGGTGGCGCTACACGATCTCGACCGTCACGGCCTTCGTCCACTTCTTGCCCCAGCCCGGCAGGCACGCCGACCAGCTGCCGGCACGACCGCCCGCGCAGACGATGAGGAGGTCGTCGGGATCGTCGAAGACGTGGCGCCACGTCGTCTCGTCGGCCGCCGTCACGGCCCCGTCGACGCGACCCGCGCGCTTGTAGTGCGCGACGGTACGCCGGGCGTTGGCGACGAGAAATTCCCGCACGCGCCGCTTGCTCCACCCGCTCGCGCGCAGCACGTCGCTGTGCTCGCCCGCGAACACGAGCAGCGACTGGCTGAATCCGCGAACGTTCGGCACCCCCGCGCTGGCCAGCGCGTCGGCGAAGCAGAGCAGGAGCGGCTCCGGCGTGGCGGCGAGCTGGTTGTAGACCTGGTACAGGCTGTTCGAGGCGTACAGCGTCACCGTGCTCCGGTCGGGCGCGAAGCCGCGCTCGACGTGGAGCGGCTCCCAGGGATGCTCGCTCTCGTTCTCCGCGAAGCAGAACGAGTACTTTCCGGGATTGCCGAGCGTGGCGCGGTCCAGCAGCCCGGGCCGCGCGTTCATGACGTTCATCATGACGAGACGCACGGCTCGCCCGATGGTGGCGTTGGCGCGCGTGCCCTGGCCGAAGACGTTGTTGCCCGCGTTGATGCCGATCTCGCGCGCGATGGGACCGTTGACGATGAGCACCATGGCCGACCCGCCCGTCGACGACGCCGGGCCGTGATACTGGAAGTCCGGATGACACAGGGCGCGCACGGCCGCGACGACGACGCGCATGTACTCGGGACGGCAGCCGGCCATGACGGCATTGATGGCGAGCTTGCGCGCCGGGACGACGGTGCTCCGCGTGGGAATCGTCCCCACGATCTCGTCCGCTTGCAGGCCGGCGGCGTCGAGCATCGCGCTCACCGACTTCTCGGTCGGCGGCATCACGGGCAGACCGTCGGTCCAGCCGCGCTCGTAGTACGCCTCGACGACGGCCGCGGGATCGTC
>JBKPPN010000019.1:0-9129 GCA_046733575.1 Candidatus Methylomirabilota bacterium
TAGCTCCACATCGCGGCCTGGTCCTCGCGATCGTCACCGCGCATGCGCACCTCCGTGGGGATCGTCATGCGCATCGTAGTCGAACTCTCACGAGAACCCGGCACCCAAAGTCGGGTTTTTCAGCAGCCTGCTAGCGGATGGCGGATCGACTGACGCTCGAGGTCGCCACGCCGTCGCGGCTCGTCGTCTCCGAGTCGGTCGACGAGGTCGTCGCCCCGGGCAGCGAGGGGTACTTCGGTGTGTTGCCCGGCCACGCCCCGTTGCTTGCCACGCTGGGAATCGGTGAGCTGACGTACCGGATCGGGCGCGACGAGTTTCATCTCGCCGTGTCGGGCGGCTTCGCCGAAGTCCGTAACGACAAGGTCATCGTCCTCGCGGACGCGGCGGAGCGTCCCGAGGACGTCGACCGCGCCCGCGCGGAGCGCGCCCGAGAACGCGCCGAGCGCCGACTCTCGGGTCGAGGCGACGAGGAGGTCGATTACGCACGGGCGGCCGCCGCGCTCGCGCGTGCGCTCACACGGCTTCAGGTGCAAGCGCGCGGGCGGTAGCCCGGCGCGTCGAGACAGTCGTCCACTCACTCGGGTGCCCAGGCAGCAGGGCACCTCCGCCGTCCCCTCCGTATAGACGCGCCGCCGCGCGCGAGGAATCTCGCGCAGATATGTAGTCACGCGTGTGGCACTGCGCTTGCCCTGTCCACGGCGCATGCTCACCATCCTGATCGTCGAAGACGAACCGAACATCGTGGAGCTCGTGCGCATGACGCTGGAGGACAACCGCGTCTGCGTCACCGCGGCCGGCGACGGTGCGGCCGGGCTCGCCCAGGCGCACGCCGTCCGTCCCGAGCTGATCTTCCTCGACGTGAACCTGCCCGACATGAGCGGTCTCGACCTCTGCGAGCGTCTCCGCGCCGACGAGCGCTTCGCGGAGACGAAGATCGTCATGCTGACGGCGGCCGCTCAGCAGGGTGACGTTGCCCTCGGTCTCGCGGCGGGGGCCGACGAGTATCTGACCAAGCCGTTCTCCCCGGTGCGGCTCCTGACCATCGTGGAGTCGATGCTGCCGCAGGTGGGTGTGTGGACACCCCGGTAGCCGACGTCGAGTACCAGCGCCTGAGCGCGGCGTATCAGCAATCGTTGCGCTACGCGCAGGATGTCCGTCGTCTCTACCACCAGCTCCAGCGCTCGATCTATCAGTCGCTCGTCGGTCTGTGCGCCGCCATCGAGGCCAAGGATCCGTACACGCGCGGCCACTCCGAGCGGGTCGGGACGTGGAGTCGCCGACTGGCGGAGCGCCTTGGCGTCGGAGCCGACGACGTCGAGCGCATCGGACAGGCGGGACTGCTGCACGACATCGGCAAGATCGGCGTGCCAGAGAGCGTGCTGCGTAAGCCGGGCCCGCTGGACGAGCGGGAGTGGGAGGTCATGCGACGGCATCCCCTCGTCGGCGCGCAGATCGTCGCGCCGTTCGAGATGCTGACCGGGATCGACACGTTGATCCGGCATCATCACGAGCGCTACGACGGCACGGGCTACCCCGACGGGCTGTGCGGCGAGGCGGTGCCCCTGGGCTGCCGGATCATCGCCGTCGCGGACGTGTACGACGCACTCACGTCGGATCGCCCGTACCGGGAGGCGTGGAGCCACGAGCGAGCCATGGTGTGGCTGTCCGAGCAGGCCGGCCGCGCGCTCGATGCGCGCGCCGTCGCCGCGTTCGCCGACGTTGCCGACGATGTGGTCGCTGCTCGCTCCGTGTGACGTCGCGCGTCGCTCCATCGTCGCCGGCACGCCCGTCCGCGTTCTGGTTGCGATCGCGCTGCTCGTCGTCGCCGTGTCCGTCGCCGCGACGGCCGGTCATCTCGGCGACACGCCGCGGCGGCTGATCCTTCGCGCCGCCGCCGTCGCCGCGCTCGTGGTGACCGCGATCGGGTGGGCTCGCGCCGACGATCCGGACTCGCCGGCGCGATGGCTCGGGCTCCGCGAGCGGGTGCGATGCCACGCGGTGCTGGCCGGCGCCATCGTGGGACTCGCGCTCGGCGTGCACCTGATCCTCACCGCGTCGCGGACGCTCGGATACCCGGTCGCCGTGCAACCGCGCGAGCGCGTCCTGGCCGATCTGCTCTACGACGTGCTCATCAACGTTCCGTCTGCGGAGCTGTTTCTGCGCGGCGCGCTGTTCACGCGGGTCCAGCGTTATGCGTCCGTCGGCGCCGCGGTGTCCGTGTCCACCGCGGCGTCCCTCGCTCGCTACCTCATCGATCCTGCCCTGCCGTCCGCCGCAGAGGCGGTGCTCGGTGCGGTCGTCTACCTGGGACTGCTCGGCGCTGCCAACGCGTGGCTTCTCTGGTGGTCGGGCAGCCTCGTCCCGTCGCTCGTGAGCTCGCTCTTGTTCTTCGCCGCCTACCGCGTGCTGCACGTTTCGTGACCCTCGTGCCCGCCGCGCATGCGATCGCGGGGCTCGGCGCGCTGCTGCTCCTCGTCACGGCCGCGCTGTCGTGGAGTGAAGCGCCGGCCCCGGTGGCGATCGTCCGACATGCGTACGTCGTTCCGGTGCTGGCCGCCGCGGCACGTTTCGGATTCGTGGGCGGGACGCTGGCGGGTCTCGGCGCGGTGTTTCTCGCCGCGCCGCTCGTGCTGCCCGCGATCGAGGCGACGGGACTCACGTGGCACGTCGCCGATGCGCTGCTGCTCTATCCGACGCTCGTGGTCGGGGGATCGCTCGCGGGCGCGGTCTTCACGGAGGCACGCTGGCAGCGCGCTCGCCACGACCTTGCCGTCGACGTGCAGCGGATCCTGGCCGCGCACTCCAACGACCTGCCCGACGCGCTCGACCGCGTCCGTGGCCGTGTGGCCGACTGGCTCGACGCCGACGTGGCGGTCGTCGTCCACGTCGACACCAGCGAACTCGTGGTCGGCGCTCCTCGAATCGCCGACGGATGCCTCGTCGCTCACGTGCTGGCGTCGGGTGCGAGTCGGCTCGTGCGCACGCCGGGACGAGGCGCACGGTTCCGACGTGCGTTCGCCGCGCCACTGCTCGCGCGAGGTGACGTCGTGGGCGCGCTCGCCGTCGAGCGTCGCGGCGAGATCGGACGGCAGGCGCGGCGCGTTCTCGTCGCGCTCGGCGCCGACATCGGCCTCGGGCTCGAGAACGCGCGGCTCGCGGCGGAGCAGCGACGCTTCAACGACGAGCTCGCGCGCCGCGTGGCGGAGGCGACCGCCCACGTGGAGGCGGCGGATCGCGCGAAGTCGACGTTTGTGGCCACGGCGTCGCACGAGCTGCGCACTCCGCTCACGGCCATCCAGGGCTTCGCGGAATTGCTGTCGGCCCGAGAGTTTCCGCCTGCCGAGTCGCGCCGGGTGGCGGCGATCGTCGCCACCGAAGCCCAGCGCCTGGCACGGATCGTCGCCGATCTCCTGGATCTCTCCCGGATCGAGCGCGGGCTCGACCTCGTCATCCGTCCCGTGCCGCTGTCCGTCGCTCCTGCGCTGGCATCGGCGCTGGCGATCTTTCGCGCGGAACGTCAGCATCGGCTCGTCGTCGCGGGCGTCGACGACGACCTCGTGGTGCTCGCCGACACCGACGCCTTCGGTCGGATCGTCGTGAACCTCGTGTCGAACGCGTTCAAGTACTCGCCCGCCGGCACGGCGGTGACCGTGGCGGCCTGCCGCGTGGTGAACGGCGTCGAGCTGTCGGTCACCGACGCGGGACCCGGGATCCCGGCTGATGCCGTGCCGCGCGTGTTCGAACCGTTCTACCGGGTGGCCGGCACGGCGGCGCCGGGGACGGGGATCGGTCTGTCCGTCGTGAAGTCACTCGTCGAGGCGCACGGCGGCCGCGTCGGCCTCACGAGCGCGGTGGGCCGCGGAACGCGCGTCGGCTTCGTGCTGCCCGCTGCCGACGTCGCGTGCGTGCCTCCATGACGACCTCCGATTCTTGACTCACCCCGACGCGAGCATTATTGTGAAGCGCCATGTCCCGCCGCGACGAGATCGCACGCCGGATGGCCGACGTCGTCATCAATCGGCTGACCGCGAAGAAAGTCGCCGAGGTGAAGGACGAGGCGCTCGCGAAGGCGAGCGTGCGGCAGGTCCTCATCGACAACATCCACGCCGAGGAGAAGCTGGAGGCGGACGCGCGCCAGCTCCTGCTCGATCACGCCAAGGCCATCAAGGAGTCCGCCGCGAACTATGGTCAGCTGCTCGGCAAGGTGAAGGAGAAACTGGCCCGCGAACGGGGATTCATCCTCTGATGCGGATGAGCCGTGAGCGGATCTTCCATCTCGCCGACCAGATCGTGAAGGAGCTGAGCCAGACCGACGGCGTCCTCCTGAAGTCGCCCGACGACGTGCGACCCGAGGTCATCCGGGCGCTGAGCGAGGAATCGAAGCTCGAGGAATCGATCGACGGCGAGGTCCGCAAGATCCTCTCCTCGTACTCGCGCCCGCTTCCCGAAGGAGGTCGCGAGTGGGAAGTCCTGTACGACAAGACGCGCGCCGAGGTCTTCAAGCGCCGCTTCCGCCTGTGACGCCCGCGTCTGTTCCCTCCGCTCTGGATCTCTCCGTGGTGATTCCCGTCTACAACGAGGAGGAGAGTCTTCCCACCCTGTGGGACGAGCTTCGTGACGTCCTGACCGGGCTGAAGGTCAGCGTCGAGGTGATCTTCGTCGACGACGGCAGTCAGGATCGCAGTGCCGACCTCATCCGTGCCTTTCGGGATGCCGATCCGCGCGTACGGCTGGTACGCCTGAAGAGCAACGCGGGGGAGACGGCCGCGACCGACGCCGGACTGCGCGCGGCGCGCGGCCGTCGCGTGGTGACGATGGACAGCGATCTGCAGAACGACCCGCACGACATCCCGGCGATGCTGGACCACCTCCAGCAGTGGGATGCCGTCACCGGCTGGCGGGTGAACCGTCGCGACGGGGATTCGGCCGTCCGTCGGATCTCGTCAATCGTGGCGAACCGCGTGCGGAACGCGCTCAGTCAGGAATCGATCCAGGACAGCGGCTGCACCTTTCGCGCCTTCCGGCGCGAGTGTCTCCGGGAGCTCACCCTCTATCGCGGCTTCCACCGGTTCATCCCCACCCTCCTGCGCATGCGTGGCTATCGCGTGCTGGAGATGCCGGTGCATCACCGGCCGCGACGCTTCGGCCGGTCGAAATACGGCGTGGGCAACCGTGTCTTCGTCGCCTTCGCCGACTTGCTGGCCGTGCGCTGGATGAAGAGCCGCCTGCTGCGCTACGAGATCGCGGAGGACGTCGGCGGACCGATCGCGCGTGATTGACGGCGCCATGGATGTCCTGCTCGTCGGGCTCGGTCGGTGGGGTGAGCTCCACCTTCGCGTCCTCGGGCAGCTCGGCGCGTCGGTCTGGGTCGCTGACGTGAGCCCACGACGTCTCGCCCTCGCCGTCGAGCGCGGTGTCGCGCCGACCCAGACCGTGGCCGACTATCGTGTCGCGCTGCCGCACGTCGACGCGGTCGACGTCGTCACGCCGGCGGACAGCCATCTCGCGGTCGCGGGCGACTGTCTGCGTGCCGGCCGTCACTGTTTCGTGGAGAAGCCGCTGGCGCTCACGGTCGCGGAGAGCCATGAGCTCGACGACATCGCCCGAACCACGGGGCGCGTCCTCCAGGTCGGCCACATCTTCCGGTTTCATCCCGTCACGATCGCGCTCCGCGAGGCGCTCGACCGCGATGAGATCGGCCGCGTGCGCTATGCGACGGGACGCTTCGCCGGGTTCAAGCGTCCGCGCACCGATGTCGGCGTGAACCAGAGCGACGGCATCCATTACTTCGACCTCTTCGCCCACCTGTTTCGGGCGCGCGCCACGACGGTCACCGCGTTACAGCGCGATTTTCTCGGGCGCGGACTCGACGACATGTCCGTCACGACCGTCACGTACGGCGACATTCCGGTCGTGGTGGAGGCGAACTACTTCGTCCCCGGCAAGCAGCGGGATTGCGTGATCGTGGGCGAGCACGGCAGCCTCGTGGCGGATTACGACGCCGGCACCGTACAAGTGCACCTCGGCGACCATCGGAAGACGGGCGAGGCGTGGGAAGCGGTCGAGGGGCCTGTCAAGGCGATCGAAACGCGGCGCGACGAACCGCTGCGGCGCGAGCTCGATGACTTTCTCGCGGCGTGTCGGGGACAGGCCCCAGTCGCGGTTCCCGCGAGCGACGGCGTCCACGCGATGGAGATCGTGGAGGCCGCCGCTCGCTCGGCCCGGACGGGTCGGACGGTGTCGCTCGGCTAGGCCGCTCTCACCGCGAGGCGGTCCTCGACGCGAACGTCCTCGCGGATCCGGGATGCCTCCGTCCTCACGAGCCGCAAGACCGTGTCCTTCAGCTCGCTCGACGGCACCTCGCCCGACACTTCGATGACCGCGGGCGTACCCTTCAGGAACGGGACGTGCGCCGTTGGTGTCACCGGCAGACGGAAGACGTTCTGCTCGCGCAGCAATGCGTCCGAGATCTGCGCCTGCAGGTGCACCGCCTCCGCGGACCGCTTGCGCTTGAGGTCGAACAGCTTCACCACCACCCCGATCACCACGAGCAACGCGATGATCACGAGGGTCACGGCGACATACCCGCCGCCGCTCGAGGCCGGCGCGGCAGCGCTGGACGGCGGAGTTGGCAGTGGAGCCGCCGGCGCCTGAGCCCACGCCTGCCCCGTCCCGAACCCGGGAACCAGCAACGCGATGACCCTGTCCATGATTCTTACCCCCTCGATCGCCCTGTTCCAGCAAGCGAAGTGCCGGTGAGCCGCGACAGGCAATATTTACACTGCCGACCGTGACTCGACTTATCGTCGCGGTGCTCGTCGTTGGCGTCGTGGCGGGCGCGTGGATGGAGCGCGCCGTCGTGCTCCGGAAAGTCGGAAGCCTCGTCGTCGAGGAGAATCCGCTGGCGCGCGCCGACGTCGTGGTGATCGTGAGGAACGCGCCCCGCGTGGCGGCGGAGGCGGCGACCATCCTGAAGGCGGGATACGCGCCGCGGGTCGTCGTGGTCAGGGCGACGGCGAGACCTGACGACGAGGTGCTTCGACAGTTGGGGCTCGATCCGGGTCTCGAGCATGACGTGGCGATCCGTGTCCTGCGTGCCTCCGGCGTGCCGGCTCAGCTCATCGAGCTTCTTCCCGAAGCGGATGGGACCAACGAGGCCGCGCGCCAGATCGCACGGTACGCGCACGCGCACGGAATGACGCGCGTCATCGCCGTCACCGAGCGCTCGCACACGCGTCGCACCGCCCGGTTGCTGCGACGCGAGCTCGGGGAGCGAAGCGCCGTGATCGTGCGTGTCGGCCAGCGCGATCCGTTCCAGCCCGAAACGTGGTGGCACGATCGCTCCAGCGCGCGCGAGCTCGCCATGGAGGCCCTCCGCTGGTGCAACTCGTTTGCGCTTCGCGACTGGTGGCGATCGTCGGATCCGGCCGACGACGCATCGCCCGTCGTCACCCCCGCGCGTCGTCACGACGCCTCCGGGCCCGGGACGCAGGCGCGAGGCACCGGCGTGGCGGCACGGCCTGCACGCGCGGCGTGATCGCCCTATACTCGGTCACCGCGCTCGGCGCGGAGCAGTCCCGGTGGAGGCTCGAATGAAGCTCGGCGTCTGCATGTTCGCCACGGAGTACGCCATCGCACCCGGCGCGCTCGCCCGCGCGCTCGAGGAGCGCGGCTTCGAGTCGCTGTGGATCCCGGAGCACACGCACATCCCGGCGAGTCGGAAGAGCCCCTGGCCGGGCGGACCGAACCTGCCCCGCGAGTACTGGTACTGCTACGACCCGTTCGTGGCGCTCACGGCCGCGGCGGCGGTGACGACGAACCTCAGGCTCGGGACCGGTATCTGTCTCGTGATCGAGCGAGATCCCATCCTGACGGCCAAGGAGGTGGCGACGCTCGACCGCCTGTCGAACGGCCGGTTCCTGTTCGGGATCGGTGGAGGATGGAACGCCGAGGAGATGGCTCACCACGGCACCGAGTTCAAGACGCGCTTCCGCGTCCTGCGCGAGCGGGTGCTCGCGATGAAAGAGATCTGGACGCAGGAGGAGGCCGAGTTCCACGGCGAATTCGTGAACTTCGACAGGATCTGGTCGCATCCCAAGCCGGTGCAGAAGCCGCACCCGCCCATCATCATGGGGGGCGACGGCGCCACGACGTTCGACCGCATCGTGGAGTTCGGGCAGGGCTGGATGCCGATCGCGCGAGGCGGCGCCACGCCCGAGACGAAGATCCCGGCGCTCCGCGAACGGTTGAAGCAGGCCGGCCGTGATCCGCTCGGCGTCTCGGTGTCAATCTTCGGGGCCAAGCCCGACCGCGCAACGCTGGACGGCCTGAAGGGGGCCGGCGTGGAGCGGACGATCTTTCTCGTCCCTTCCGCGCCGGCCGAGAAGGTGCTGCCGATGCTCGACGGCTTCGCCGCGCTCCAGCGCTGAAGGACGCGCCGGGCGCTGGTCCCTTCAGGCGCCCGGTGCTTCGGGCGCGGTCGTGTCGGCGGGATCGAAATCGATCCGCTCGGCGGCCGCCGATACCTTCGCGGCGCCGACGACGGACGCAAGCTGGGCCGCGTCCTTGATCGGACCGTGCTGATTGCGGAATCGAACGATCGCGTCCGCGTCCGTCTGCACGAGGCCAGGAATTTCCAGCAGCTCGTCGTGATTCGCCAGATTCACCCTGATCTTCGTCATGCGTGCCTCCCTCGGGCTGTTCACGTCCATGGTAGGCACGCGCGTCCACCGCCGACGTCGACGCGCTGGTGAGACCGTCCTGTCGAGAGCCCGCCTGCGAGCGTCGACACAGTGACGCGCTGACGTCGCGGTGACGTCACGCGCGGCCGCTCGCGGCTGTCGCGAGCAGCGCGCGGCCGCGATCGCGCGCGTCGCGGTCCGGGTCCGGGCCTCGCCTCCCGGGTCGTGGCGACGCCGATTTCTTGCATGCCGCATCACGCGCGCCTGGCATCATCCCGCGAGCACACGGACGGAGCGGTGCACTCAGAACGGTGGGAGGCGCGATGCACGTATTGCTGGTGGTGCTGCTGACGCTGCTGTTCACGGTGATCCCGACATGGGCGCAGACGCCGCCGTATGGCGTGTTGATCAATGACCTGACTCGCCAGTCATTGCCGGTCAACGACGA
>JBKPPN010000020.1:0-9010 GCA_046733575.1 Candidatus Methylomirabilota bacterium
GCGTGGAGACGATCCGGCCCACCACGCTCGACGACCCGGTGTACCGCGTCGGCGGCGTGGTGCACTACGGCGTGGCGAACCTGCCCGCGCTCGTCCCCCGCACGTCGACCTTCGCGCTGACCAACGCCACGCTGCCCTACGCGCTGCGCCTGGCCGACGCCGGCCCCGCCGCCGCGGTGAAGAGCGATCCCGCGCTGGCCCGGGGCGTCAACGTGTGGCGCGGCGCGGTGACTCATCCGGGCGTGGCGGCGTCGCTCGGCATCGCGGTGACGCCGCTCGAGCGCACGCTCTCGCCCGTCGCCTCAGCCGCGTCCTGACCGCCCTCCGCTCATCGCGCGACGCAGCCGCACGGCCCGCGCCACGACGTCGACGAGATCGCGCGGGGTGAGCGGCTTCACGACGTGCACGTCGAAGCCCGCGTCGAGGGCACGCGCGCGGTCCTCGCCGCTCGCGTAGGCCGTCAGCGCCACGGCGGCCAGCGCGGAGTCTTCGCGCTGGCGCTCGCGGACGGTGCGGACCAGCTCGAAGCCGTCGCCATCCGGCATGCCGAGGTCGCTCAGGAGGACGTCGACGTCGGCCTCGGCGATCCGCGCCAGCGCCTCCGGCGCGGACGTCGCCGCGGTCACCCGGGCACCGGCGCCGGCCAGCACCAGCTCGACGTACGCTCGCGTGTCGGTGTGGTCGTCGACCACGAGCACCCGCAGGCCGTCGAGACGCGGCGATGGCTCGCCCGGCTCACCTCCGCCGTCGAGGCGGAGCAGCTCGCCGGGCACCGGACGTGTGCTGAGCAGCGGCAGCTCCACCGTGAACGCGGCGCCCTCGCCACGTCCCGCGCTCTCCGCGCGGACGCGCCCGCCATGCAGCTCGACGATGTGGCGAACGATCGCGAGCCCGAGGCCCAGCCCGCCGTGCCGACGGCTGGCCGAGCTGTCGGCCTGACGGAAGCGATCGAACACGTGCGGGAGCACGTCGGGCTCGATGCCGACACCGGTGTCGCGCACGGTCACGCGCGCGTCGCTCGCCACGCGCTCCAGCCTCACGTCCACGCGCCCGCCCGGCGGCGTGAACTTGAGCGCGTTCGACACCAGATTGCTCACGACCTGCTGCAAGCGCACGGAGTCGCCCATCACGCTGGCGGCCGCGGCGTCGAGCGTGGTGGACAGCGTCACGTGTTCGGTGTCCGCGCTGCGCCGCAGCGACTCCACGGCGTCCGCCACGACGGTCACGAGGTCGACGGGGCGGCGATCGAGCTGCAGCTTGCCCGCGATGATGCGCGAGACGTCGAGGAGATCGTCGATGAGGCGCGCCTGCATCCACGTGTTGCGCTCGATCGTCTCGAGGCCCTGCCGCGCCTGCTCGGCATCGAGGCGTCCCGTCTTGAGGAGCCGCGCCCAGCCCAGCATGGCGGTGAGCGGCGTGCGCAGCTCGTGCGAGAGCACGGCGAGGAACTCGTCCTTGCGCTGGTCGTCGCGCGCCAGCTGCTCGTTGCGGCGACGCAGCTCCTCCTCGAGCCGCTTGCGCGCGGTGAGGTCGAGGACGAAGCCGATGAACCCCGGCGGCTCGCCCCCGAGGCTCGCGTACCCGATCAGCACCGGCACGCGACGGCCGTCGCGACGGACGTACTCCTTCTCGTAGGGCACGCAGGCGCCCTCCGCGAATGCCTGGCGGATTCCCCCCTCGTCCGCGGCGAGGTGCTCGGGCGGCGTGCTGCGACGCCAGTCGATGTCGCCCGCCTCGAGCGCCTGGCGTGACGCCCCGATCATCTGGAGGAACGCCTCGTTGGCGTCCGTGATCCGTCCGTCCCCCGTGGACTCGACCACGCCGATGATGTTCGACTCGCGCAGGCGCTGCAGCCGGGTGGCGATGGCGGAGAGCTCCGCCTCGCGCTCGCGCAGTGCGCGGTCGGCGCGCCGGTGCTCGGTGATGTCGCGCGCGATGGTCGACACCCCGACGACGTCGCCGCGCGCGTCGCGGATGGGCGAGGCGGTGACCGACACGTCCACGCGTGTCCCGTCGCGCGCGACGCGCGTGGTCTCGAAGAGCCGGCTGGGAATGCCGCGGCGGATGCGGTCCATCACCTCGGCTTCCTCGAAGACGCGGTCGGCCGGGACCATGCGCACCGACGAGGCGCCGAGCATCTCGGCCGCCGTCCAGCCGAACATCCGGGCCGCGCCGGGATTCCACGACGTGACGACGCCGTCGAGCGTCGTGCCGATGATGGCGTCGCCCGAGCCCTCCACCAGCGCGGCGAGGAACCGCAGTCCGTCATCGGCGCGGGCACGCTCCACCATGTGACGGCGCATCTCGCCCTCGTGCTGCGCGGCGCGCGTGCGCGCGCGGTGCATCGCCTCGCTCAGCGCGCTGACCAGCCCGCCGATGGCCAGGAACGTCGCCACGGCGCTCTGCGCCGCGAGGTCGATCACGCGCTCGCCGCCGTGCGGAATGAGCCAGAAGACCTCCACGACCACGGCGGACAGCACGCTCGCCAGCAGTCCCGCGCCGAGACCGCCGCACCACGCCGCGACCATCACCGCGGCATAGAACGTGTTGAGGGGAAAGCGCACGCCCCACACGGGGTCGAGGGCCAGACGCACGAGGAGCGCGAGGAGGACCACACCGACGGCGAGCGCGTAGCGGACACGGAAGGAGCCGCGGACGTACGTCAGGACACGATCGAAGCGTGAGACGTGAAGCTCGTCCACCTGCCTGGGATCATACCGCCGTGCGCCGCGCCCGGCAGGGGTACAGTGGATGCGTGAAGCGCCTGGCGTTCCTGCTCGTCGCGGTCCTCGTGTTTGCCGCGGTGCCGTCGAGCGGACAGACGCCCGCTGGCGACGGGACCGACCGGTGGCTCAAGCTCCAGTGGGCGCTCGAGGGTCAGGCGATCCGCGGACGCGTCTACAACGAGTTCTTCCGCCCCGCCGACAAGGTGCGACTACGCGTCGATGGCCTCGACGCGGCCGACCAGGTCGTCGAGACGCGCTACGAATGGGTCCTGGGCGTGGTGCCGGCGCTCGGCAACCGGTACTTCGAGGTGCGCGTCGCTCCCGGCGCGGACCACTACCGCGTCGCGGTCGCCTCGTACACGTTCATCCTGGGACGGGACCGGTTCCCCTGATCGCCGGCTGACCGTCGCGTCACGCGGCGCGCCGCCGACGCCGACGCGCGGGCGCCTCGCGCCGCTCCTCGTCCTTGTCCTTCTCCTTGCGGGAGGTGGCCCGCGCGAGCTCCTTGCGCGGCGTCTTGAGGCTCTGTTCGAGGGCCTTCACGAGGTCCACCACCTTGCGCGGCGCTTTCGGCTTCGGGAGCGCGAGTTCCTTGCCCTCGACCTTCGCCTCGATGGCCTGGCGCAGCACGTCGGTGTAGGTGTCCTTGTACTTCTCGGGTTCCCAGTCCGCGGCGAGCGTCTCCACGAGCTTCAACGCCAGATCCATCTCTCGCTTGTCCCAGCCCTGCCCGGTCTTGGGGAGATCGAGCGAGTCGGCCGAGCGGATCTCGTGGGCGTAGCGCAGCGTGGTGCACACCAGGGCGGAACCCGTCGGCTCCACGCCGACGAGATGCTCGCGTTGACGGAGGACGAGCGTCCCGATCCCGATGCGCTCCGCCTTGGCGAGCGCGTCGCGCAGGAGCGCGAACGACTTGTCGGCGCCCTTGCCCGTCGGCTCCAGGTAGTACGGAGTGTCGAAGAACATCGGGTCGATCTGAGTGGCGGGCACGAAGTCGCGGATCTCGATCGTCTGGGTGGCCGGCGTCCGCGCCTTCTCGAAGTCCTCGTCGGACATGACCACGAACTGCCCCTTCTCGTACTCGTAGCCCTTGACGATCTCGTCCCACGGGACGGCGACGTCCTCCTCCTTGCAGATGCGCCGGTACTCGATCGGGCTCGAGTCCTTCTTGTGCAGGAGCCTGAACCGGAGCTCTTCCCGGCCCTCGGTGGCGGAATACATCGCGACGGGAACCGTGACGAGACCGAACGTGATGGCGCCCTTCCAGATGGAACGTGGCATACCGACCTCCCGGGGCAACCTTGATGCCAGCGAGTTGAGTTGAGTCTAGTCGAGTTGCGTCTATTTTCCCCCCGGGGAACCCTCCCAGGGTTCCCCTTGGGACAAACGGTGGTGCACGAGCCGTTTCGGAGAGGCGGGGGTTCACGTAGACTGCGCGGCATGAGCATTCCGGTGATCGACCTCGGTCCATGCTTCGCTGGTCGTTCCGGCGCTCTTCAGACGGCCGCGACGGAGCTGCGCGACGCGCTGGAGGGCGTCGGCTTCTTCATCATCGTGAACCACGGGGTGCCGCGTGCGTTGATCGATGCGACGTTCGCCGAGGCGCGACGGTTCCACGCCTTGCCGCTCGAGGCGAAGATGGCCCTCCGCATGAACGAGCACAACAACGGCTACATGTCGATGGGGCGCTACGCGGTGTGGACATCCGACGTCAACGTCAACGACAAGCCCGATCTCAACGAGGCGTTCTTCGTGAAGCGCGAGCGCGGCGAGGACGATCCGCTGCGCCGATCGGGACGACGGTTCGTCGGCCCCAATCGCTGGCCCGAGAATTTCCCTGGATTCCGGCAGGCGGTGCTCGCGTACACGGACGCGATGGACGAGCTGACGCGGCGGATGCTGCCCGTCTGCGCGACGGCGCTGGACCTGCCGCGCGACTACTTCGACGCGGCGTTCGTCGACAGCCAGTTCTCCTTTCGCCTCTCGCACTATCCGCCCGTCACGGCAGAGGTGAACCAGTTCGGGATCGCGCCGCACACGGACGCGAACTTCCTGACCTTCCTGGCCCAGACGGAGATCCCGGGGTTACAGGTCCGGATGCCGAGCGGCGCCTGGCTCGACGTGCCCTACGTGCCCGACTCCTACGCGGTGAACGCGGGCGACATGATGTACCGATGGACGAACGGGCGGTTCAAGTCGACGCCGCACCGGGCATTGCCGCCCCGCGGGCGAGACCGTTACGCGATTCCGTTCTTCCTGGGACCGCACATCGACACCCTCATCGAGTGCCTGCCGACGTGCCAGGGACCGGACAACCCCGCGCGCTTCCCCCCCATCACGTACGACGACTATCTCCGCTGGTGGTACGACGCGAACTACGACGCCAAGGTGCAGGAAACCGCCGCGAGCTAGAGGGCGAGGGGGGCCGCGACGGCCCCCCTCGAGTGAGGAGAACGAGCGGCTAGCGACTCCCCGAGGGAGGGGCAGTCGACGGTGACGCGGCACCGCTCGTCGAGCCGCCGCTCGTGGAACCGCCGCTCATCGACCCGGCGCTGCCGCTCTTGGCGCCCGCTCGTCGGCCGGCACCACCACCGCCGACGCTGGCAGACATCTGCTGCGCCTGCTGCTGGTGCTCCTGGAGCACGGGCAGCGTCTTGCCGGCCCACGACTTCAGGTCGGCATCACGGCCCTTCTGGGCCGCGCGCTGGAAGTCTTTCACGTCCTTGTTGTGGTCGCGCACCATCTCCTTGGCATAGGCCTTGTCGAACTCGGCGCCCGACATCTTGGAGAGCCGGTCCATCGTCTTCTTGTGCTTGCTGTCGAGCTCGGTGGGCAGCGTGACGCCCTTCTCCTGGGCGAGCTGCTTCAGCTCGTCATTCGCCTTGCCGTGATCGGTCACCATCCGCTGTCCGAACTGCTTCACGGCGTCCGAGCTCCCGTGCTCGCTGGCCAGGCGTCCCAGCTCGACCTCGGCCATGCCGCCTTGCGCGGCCTCGGTGATGAACTTGCTGTCGGCCGAGGCCATCTTTCCACTGCTGGACGCGGAGGTCTTGGCCTCGGACTTGGTCGACGTCTGTGCACTGCCGTGCGGAGGCGCGGCGAGCACGAGCGCGAGCGCGAGCGTGCATGCGTAGAGCGGTACTGCCTTCATCTCCTGGCTCCCTTCTGCCCTTCCGGGTGTTGCGATGATCGACGCACGGATCCTGCCCCGACGTCACCGCAAGGGCGGTGCCATCACTGCCGCAGCGCGCGCGACGCGCCGCGGTGGGAACGGCGCCGGAGGCGTCGAATGTGCTTGGTATGCTGACTGCGATGACGCCCGAGCCAAGGTTCGAATTCCACATCGCGCGCGCTGCGCGCGACCGTTACGGATTCTCCGATTCCCTGTTCTCGCTCACCGGCAACGTCGTCATCGCCGACCTCGCCGCGAGCCGTGAGCTGGCCCGCCGGATGAACGTCGCGCGCGACACGGAGCGTCATCCCGAGCGCGCCGTGAGCGCGGGCGGACTGAACGCCATGGGGCTCATCGACGAGGTGCTGCACCTGGTGCTCGCGCTCTATCGGGCTCGCCGCGATCCGCGCGCGATGCTCGACGCGTTGACGTGGCTCGAGGCGCGGCTCGGTCGGGTCGCGCTCGACGCCACGCTGCTCCGCTTCGCCGACGAGTTCCCCGTCGTCGACGTCTACCGAGGTCGCGAGGACGCCGCCAAGTGGCTGGCGCGCAGCACGGGCGGCGTCCCGCATCGCGCCATCGCTCTGGAAGAGCTGATCACGGTCTGGCTCGCCAACGCGAACCGCGCCTTCGCGCCCTACCTCGAGCTGTTCGCCGACACGAGCCTCGTCGCGGGCACGGCCTACCGTCAGCTCACGGGCGCGCTGCGCGAGTACTTCGAGACGCGTCCCCGCTTCGGTCCCGCCAACCAGAACCTCATCGACATGCTGCGCGCGCCCGCGCTCGCCGCGCCCGACTCGCTGGAGGGTCAGCTCGCGTACATCCGGGAGGCGTGGAAAGATCTGCTGGGCGACTTCCTGCGTCGACTGCTCACCGCCCTCGATGTCCTCAAGGAAGAGGAGATCGCGGTGTGGCTGCGCTTCCATCCGCCCACCGTGGCGGGTGGCTTCCTCCCCGCGCTCGGCCCGTCGGGTGCGGACGTCATCCTCCGCTACGGGAGCGCCGACGTGGACGTCGAGGCGTTCAGCGCCGACGAGGAGTGGATGCCGCGCACGGTGCTGATCGCCAAGAGCGTGTACGTGTGGCTCGATCAGCTGTCCCGCACGCACGGTCGCGCCATCACGCGCCTCGACGACATCCCCGACGAGGAGCTGGAGACGCTGGCCCGGCGCGGCTTCAACGCGCTGTGGCTGATCGGACTGTGGGAGCGGAGCCGCGCCTCGCAGCGGATCAAGCAGATGAGCGGCAACCCCGAGGCGGTGGCCTCGGCGTACTCGCTTCACGACTACGTGATCGCGGGCGACCTCGGGGGCGATGCGGCGTACGGCACCCTGCGCGATCGCGCCCGCGCGCGCGGCATCCGTCTCGCCAGCGACATGGTGCCGAACCACATGGGCATCGACTCACGCTGGGTGATCGAGCATCCCGACTGGTTCCTGTCGCGCCCGGACAGTCCGTTCCCGTCGTATCGCTTCGAGGGGCCGGACCTCGGGCGCGACGGACGCGTCGAGATCAAGATCGAGGACCACTACTACGACCGCACGGACGCCGCAGTCGTGTTTCGTCGCGTCGACCGCTTCACGGGCGACACGCGATTCATCTATCACGGCAACGACGGCACGAGCTTCCCCTGGAACGATACCGCGCAGCTCGACTACCTGAAGCCCGAGGTGCGCGAGGGCGTGATCCAGACCATCCTCCACGTGGCGCGACAGTTCCCCATCATCCGCTTCGACGCGGCCATGACGCTGGCCAAGCGGCACTTCCAGCGCCTGTGGTATCCCGAGCCCGGGACGGGCGGTGCGGTGCCGTCGCGAGCGGAGTTCGGGATGACGAAGGCGGACTTCGACGCGGCGATGCCGGTCGAATTCTGGCGCGAGGTCGTGGACCGCGTGGCCGTCGAGGCGCCCGGGACGCTGCTGCTCGCCGAGGCGTTCTGGCTCATGGAGGGCTACTTCGTGCGCACGCTCGGCATGCACCGTGTCTACAACAGCGCGTTCATGAACATGCTGCGCGACGAGCAGAACACGAACTATCGGTCCGTGATCAAGAACACCCTGGAGTTCGACCCCGAGGTGCTCAAGCGCTACGTCAACTTCATGAACAACCCCGACGAGCGCACCGCGGTCGACCAGTTCGGGACGGGCGACAAGTACTTCGGCGTGGCCGTGCTCATGTCGACGCTGCCGGGCCTGCCGATGTTCGGCCACGGCCAGGTGGAAGGCTTCACGGAGAAGTACGGGATGGAGTACCGGCGTGCCTACTTCGACGAGCGTCCGGACACGGGCCTGGTGGCGCGGCACGAGCGGGAGATCGCCCCGCTCCTGCACCGGCGCGCGCTGTTCGCGGAGGCGCGCCACTTCCGGCTCTACGACTTCTACACCGACGAGGGCTGGGTGAACGAGGACGTGTTCGCCTACTCCAACCGCCGCGGCGACGCGGCCGCCCTCGTCGTGTACCACAACCGCTTCGCGAGCACGCGCGGCTGGCTCCGCACGTCGTGCGCCTACGCCGAGAAGACGGGGGACGGCGGTCGCGAGCTGCGCCAGCAGTCGCTCGGCGAGGCGCTGCACCTGTCGGCCGACCCCAGCACGTACGTCGCCTATCGTGACTCGCTGAGCGGCCTCGAGTTCCTGCGTCCGGCCGCCGACCTCGCCGAGCGCGGCATGCCGCTCCAGCTCGACGCCTACACCTGTCGGGTCTTCGTCGACTGGCGCCACGTGCGCGACGACGCGGATCGCCCGTGGGGCGCCCTGGCGCGACGTCTCGGCGACCGCGGCGTGCCGAGTCTCGAGGAGGCCATGCACGAGATGGAGCTCGAGCCCGTCCATCTCGCCCTCCGCGCACTCCTCGATCCCGCCGTCGTGACCCCGCTCGCCACCGCGCCGCCCGACGTCGAGATGGCCGACGCCGTTTCCGTCGCGTCGGCGCGCGTCGCGTCTTTCCTCGACGAGGCGCGGTCGTTTCTCGTCCAGCGACGCGGCGGCGCGGGGACGCGGCTCGACGGTGACCGCGTCGCCTCGAAGGCGGCGGCGGTCGCGGGCTTCGAGCGGCGCGTGCGCGCGGCGCTGCGCCTCGGCGACGTCGAGCGCGCCTTCGCATCGCCGTGGCC